>JAHEDA010000187.1 GCA_024641445.1 Gammaproteobacteria bacterium | reverse complement strand
ATTTCGAATACCGAAGGCGATCTATGAATCCATGCCTGCGCTCTATGTCATCGCCGGTGTCTCCGCCATGAGTCTGGTCGATTCGTACGTCTCATTCGCGAGCGGTTTGTTAATGGGAATTGCGGGTGTCGCGATACTCTTCATGCGTCGGAATTATCGCGCCTCACGTCAACTCATCAATCAACACTGACTACCCTTCAAAATCAAGCCGTCAGGCCCGGTCCAAGCCGGGCCTTTTTCATGTCTGGTAATACCGTGCACGTGACCAAAAGGAAGCTCGCGAGAATATACACCACGGTAACACTGCTACATAATATGCTGCACAAAATCATAGACCGCCCTTAAACGGATACTAAAGAGCATCGATATGAGCGATCAAATCAAACGGTTTCTGTATCGTTATTGCTACACACTAGAGATAATCGGCTATGACCTCAACTAATCACAGAACAACATTCGCAATTTCTATACCAAACTAAATGGTCCTGCATGGATCCATACGGCTACTGTTAAGCACACAATATGAAAAGAAACTGGGACACAATCCGAGAACTACTTTTAGAGACTGAGTCTTTAAAACCCGAAGCCGTTATCGTGCTGGGAGATTTTGATCCTGAGCGTGTCTATGAAATTTCTTATCACGCAGAATTGCTCGAAGAGGCTGGCCTAGTACATGCTTCAATTTCGAAAACTTTGGGCAGTGGTCCAACACAATTCCATATTTACCGTCTTACTTGGCAAGGTCATGAATTTCTGGATTCAATTAGGAACGATTCTATTTGGAGAAAAACCAAATCTACAATAATCGGCAAAGGAGGAGCAATGACATTTGAGATTATCAAATCAGTTGCTATTGATTTGGCTAAAACAGCAATGGGAATGTAAAAATACCCAACATGATAATCAAATCGCTCACTGTCACTCATTCGGACATGCTTCCGCGCACAAGCTTATTAGAACGCTGAAGAAATAGAATATGTATTCAGATATCAGATTTTGTCTTGAACATGCAACCAAGGGTGCCGTACACAAATAGGACCATGCCAGCCACACCGTCACACCCTGCTCACCCAGTCGCCGCCATTGGCGCAGTGGTCTTTCACAAGAATGCCGTCCTCTTGGTAAGGCGAGGAAGACCACCGGCTCAGCAGGAGTGGGCCGTCCCAGGGGGAAAGATACGCCTGGGTGAGACCCTGCAACAGGCCGCGGAGCGTGAAGTCCTGGAGGAGACGGGGGTCGTCATCCGTGCCGGTGCCCCGGTATTTGCCTTTGACCTGATTGAGCAGGCTACAGGGGGTAGCTATCGCTATCACTATGTCGTGGTGGATGTCGCCGCTGACTATGTCTCCGGTGAACCCGTGGCGGCGGATGACGCCCTTGATGCGCGTTGGGTCGGCCCGAATGCGCTGTTACAGCTGACAGTGAATCGCTACACCCTGCACTTGTTGCACGATATCTACCACTTCATCTGACCCAGTAATGCGCCACCAGGCGCTATACTAGGACATCGACAACGCGCAGACCTATACCATGCTCAAACAAGTCAAACACCTCCTCCATCAGGAACCCAAACGTTTGCTGATCACGTTCGTATTGTTAATGGCCGCCATGCTCGCTATTAGTGGGGTCCTGGACGAAAAGGGGCAGAATTATACCAATCAGGTATTTTCGCGTGCCCTACTGACCTTCGGCATCGCCAAGGGCTTAAATGGTGTGATTTCGGTGGCACAGGGTACGGAACTCGCCGTTGAACCCGCCGGGATCGGTGTCGTCTTTACACCCGGACAGATACTCGACCCCATCAATGATTTGGTCGAGCGTTTTTCGTGGGTGATGCTGCTGAGTCTCGCATCGATTGGGGTGCAAAAGATTCTTCTGGGTATTACGGCCTGGACATCTATTACCGTGATTACGGTAAGCCTGATCGGGCTATCGATCATATTGCTCTGGTATCGCCACGCCAATATCAAACCCCTGCGTCCCTGGGTCATGAAGGCGATGTTACTGATGCTGCTGTTACGCTTTTCCGTGGTCGCGATTGCCATTGCGAGTGAGCTGATCTACCAGCAGTTCCTGCAACAGGAGTATACCGAGGCCGCCACGCAACTTGGAAACACGGCCGATCACATTACGACACTGAGTGAGACACAGGCCCCGGCGGCAACCTCCGACCCGCAACAAAACAAGAGTCTCATTGATAAAACCCGAGAGATCTATAACAGCGCCACGAATATGCTCAACATCCGGCAGCGCATCGATCAATTAAAGTACGCCGCCGACGAGGCGACTCGACACACGATCAACCTCATCGTCGTCTTCATTTTCCAAACTGTACTCTTGCCAATTGGATTTCTGTTTGGCATCTATCAGACGGCACGTCTTATTATCCGTTACAAGCCTGATTGAGAAATCAACCCTCCAGGCCGCGTTGCAAGTCGCGTTGGATGTCTTTTATATCTTCCAGCCCCACGGCGATACGGATCAACCCCTGACTGATGCCTACCTCGTCGCGCTCCGCATCGGTCAGTCGCCCGTGCGTGGTGGTGGCCGGATGCGTAATCGTGGTGCGCGTATCACCCAGGTTGGCCGTAATCGACAACAGGCGCGTGTTATCGATCACCCGCCAGGCCTGATCGCGCCCGCCCTTTACCTCGAATGACAACACACCACCAAAACCCGTCTGTTGTCGCCTTGCCAACTCGTGTTGCGGGTGAGATACCAGGCCCGGATAAAAGACCTGCTCCACCTTGGGATGTGACTCCAGATATTGCGCGAGTTGTATCGCATTTTCACTATGCGCCTTCATGCGGATGGAGAGCGTCTCCAGACCTTTCAGGAAAACCCAGGCATTAAAGGGACTCATGCTCGATCCGCCGGTGCGAATCACACCGAAGACATCCTCACCGACACGCTTCTTATCACCGACAACCGCGCCACCGATACAACGACCTTGCCCGTCGAGATACTTTGTCGCCGAGTGAATCACGATATCAGCGCCCAGTTTCAGGGGTTGTTGCAACGCCGGCGTAGACAGGCAATTGTCGACCACTAATAAACAGTTTCTCTTATGGGCGATATCCGCCAGGGCACGGATATCCACTACCTCAGACAGCGGATTGGAAGGTGACTCTAAGAACAATAGTTTGGTCTTTGGGGTGATTGCACGCTCCCATGCCGAGAGGTCCGTCAGTGGGACATAGCTGGTTTCAATACCAAATCTCGACAGGTACTTATTAAACTGTATAACCGTGCTACCAAAGATATTACGTGCCGACACAATGTGATCACCAGCCTGCAACAAACCGAGACAAGTCGAAAAAATCGCCCCCATCCCCGAGGCGGTTGCCACACACGACTCACCACCTTCCAATGCCGCCAGGCGCTCCTCGAATATGCGCACCGTTGGGTTAGTAAAGCGCGAATAGATATTTCCCGGCTCCTGACCACCAAAACGGGCCGCGGCCTGGGCGGCACTATCGAATACAAAACTCGAGGTAAGGAAAATAGGTTCGGCGTGTTCACCCTCACCCGTGCGGTGATGTCCAGCACGCACGGCCCGCGTGGCAAAACCATACTCATCTGAATCTTCAAAATCCATGCACTCTCTCCTGACAAACGTTGACGGAATGTGCGGGCACAAAAAAACCCGCGTCAGCATTCGCTAAAGCAGGTTGGCCTCGCTTTAGCCGCATTTATTAAGCGCCCGCAAGCTGTATCGATCAAATCGGCGCTGGATGAAAGCCTAGGCAAATCCGCCCAGGCTGTCAAGATGAAAATAATTATGAATTATTATGCAGCTCCATGACCTCATTATCCATCTGTGTCCCGGCACGAGACTTATCGTTACGCAGGTCATCTATGTGTTGCAGATAGTCATTGCTGACATCGCCGGTGACATAGACCCCATCAAAGACCGAGGTATCAAACGCCATCAGCTTGGGGTTCTCACTCTGCACCGAGGCCACGAGGTCTTCCAGGTCCTGATAGATCAACCAGTCGGCGCCAATCTCCTCGGCAATCTGTTTCTCATCGCGGCCATGGCCAATCAGTTCGTGCGCAGAGGGCATGTCAATCCCATAGACGTTTGGATAACGCACGGGCGGCGCCGCCGAGGCGAAGTAGACCTTCCTGGCCCCGGCCTCGCGCGCCATCTGGATGATTTGCTTGGAGGTGGTGCCACGCACGATAGAGTCATCCACCAACAAGACATTACGCCCGGCAAATTCCGATTCAATCGCATTCAATTTCTGCCGCACGGATTTCTTGCGTTGCTTCTGGCCCGGCATGATGAAGGTGCGGCCGATGTAGCGATTCTTGATGAAGCCCTCGCTGTAGCGCACACCCAGGGCATAGGAAAGTTGCAGCGCGGAGGTGCGGCTGGTGTCCGGTATCGGCAGTACCACGTCGATATCATGCTTGGGAAAGACGCGCTTGATCTTGCTGGCCAGCATGTCACCCATGTGCAGGCGCGCCTTATACACCGATACACCATCCATGACGGAATCGGGGCGAGCAAAATACACGTACTCAAAAATACAGGGGGAGAGTTTGGCATTGGGGGCACACTGACGTGCATGCATCTCTCCATCAACGTCGATATACACGGCCTCGCCGGGATCCACATCGCGCAGGAGTTCAAAGCCGAGGCCATCAATTGCCACACTCTCAGAGGCCACCATGTATTCCTTGCCCTGATCAGTCTGACGCACGCCAATCACTAATGGCCGAATACCATAGGGGTCGCGAAAGGCCAGCAGGCCACGCCCGGTAATCAGTGCAACGATGGCATAGGCACCACGACAGCGACGGTGCACCCCATCGACGGCCTTGAGGATTTCATCCGCGCTAACATTGAGACGGCTCGACAACTGTAATTCGTGAGCAAAGACATTGAGCAGGATCTCGGAGTCGGAGTCGGTATTGATGTGACGGCGATCCTCCATAAAGAGGTCACGCTTCAGTTCGGCGGCGTTGGTGAGATTACCATTGTGTGCCAATGAAATACCGAACGGTGAGTTCACATAAAACGGTTGGGCCTCGGCGGAGGAGAAACACCCTGCAGTGGGATAACGGACATGACCTATACCGATGTTCCCTTGCAGGCGCAACATGTGCTTGGCCTGAAACACATCACGCACCAGACCATTGGCCTTGCGCAGATACATGCGATCACCATCACTGGTCATGATGCCGGCGGCATCCTGGCCACGGTGTTGCAGGACCGTCAGCCCGTCATACAAGGACTGATTA
>JAHEDA010000186.1 GCA_024641445.1 Gammaproteobacteria bacterium | reverse complement strand
ACTCGTATCCAAGGCCATGCACCTGCCTATCGGTGTTGCGGGCGCCTGGATAGGTACATCGGAGTTCGCCGATGCCGCAGGCTTCGCTGCTGCCAACACCTATGACGGGTATGCCGGTCAACCCGGTATCGCGGGTAATGCGGGTGACGCCGTCAACGCCTTCACGCTGATGAAGGTCGTGGGCCGCGACGTGTGGATCGGTATCTGGGCCTTCGTTCTGGCACTGATCGCAACCACGCGCTGGGAGCGCAAGACCGGGTCCAAGCCGAATCCCGCCGAGATCTGGTGGCGCTTTCCGAAGTTTGTCATCGGTTTCATGTTGGCCTCGATCATCGTCACCCTCATCGCCACACATTTTGGTGCCGCTGAGTACAAGAAGGTCGTGGTGCCCGAAATGGTAGGCCCGATCAAAGACCTGCGGACCTGGTCGTTTATCTTCTGCTTCTTCAGCATTGGCCTGACGACACGCTTCCGCGAACTTGCCCATGCCGGGTCCAAGCCATTTATCGCATTCACTACCGGTGTGGTGGTCAATGTCATCCTTGGCTTTATTCTGTCTACAATCGTTTTTGCAACGTACTGGACAACCCTGCAACACTAAACGAAGTCGGATAGCGCGGACCCATAACACTTGTTATGGGTCCGCCACTCCCAAACATTCACTCTATCCACGATTTGATTTAACGAGAGGTCATCATGCAAGAGCAACCTGCAAACATGCGCTGTATCCATTGCAGTCACTTTCGTAACTCACCTGCCTATCTTGAAGATACCATCAAGGGCCTGAACACGATGAGCTCTGGCCACGCATCCGTGCGCAAAGACGATGGCATCTGCCTGGCAAACGATGTGTATCTATCCGCGCGCGATTGGTGCGAGAAATTCGAGACCGCCTGAAAGGATAATCACCTATTCCTCCAATTGCTGACATCGTCGTTTGAATTCCTCGTCATCAATCTCACCCCGTGCATAACGCCGTTTAAGAATACTCAACGGCGTTTCATCACGTGATCTGTCTGCCTGAAGGTTATTTGTCATCACCCGCTTAACAATAACAACAACGGCGGCAATCACCAGCACCCAAAATATCCACATAAAACCCCCACCCCAGTACATCGGGCCATCTCCGAAACCCATCATAACCAACCCCCTATTCTGCACGTGTTAACGCTTACACACTGCGGCCAATCAGGCACGCCAACTGATTTTATTGGTTACTTTATTTTAACGGGGCCTGGCTGGCTCGTTGTGCTATCCCCAACCACGCGGCATACACCTCGTCCGACCACTTGGCCTGAAACCAGACCATGATATCCGCGATCTCCGCATCACTGAGTTTGTCTCTCCATGGCGGCATATTTCCACCGATGCGGATAGTGCCATTCTTGATCACATCCATCAGCACCGAGTTTGGGTGGTGCCATGCATGCGCCGTCCCATTCAACGGTGGCGGTGGATACTTGCCATCGGCACCCGCCTGACGCCAATTGGGACTCCCTTCGGCCTCCCGGCCATGACACTGGGCGCAATTGGCATGGAATAGTTTTTCACCACGCTGTAACTGCGCATAGTCGAAACTGCGCGTGAGGGGCTTGGTGTCATTTGCGGTAATTGCAGGGGGCTGTTCTCGTTCCGTGCATGCCGTGGGCAACCAGACCACGATGAGAATAAACAGGATTTTTTTCATCTCGCCACCTATCTCGACGCTAATTATTTACGCCATTGGGTAATACACGCTGAGTGTGAATAACCTGATATTACTTACTTGATTCATCGGGGCTGTTGCGGCCCCAAACTGTAAACATAAGCCAGTGGAGTATGTAGGCAGTGACGGCCACCATAAACCCGGATATCACGATATCACTGAGAAAATGCCCACCCTGGACCACTCGCACAAGACCAACGAACAGACCTCCAAGAATGGCAGACGACATCACCATTCTCCGATACCGCATCGGTACGATCAGGGCGACGGCAATAAAAAAATAGATGGTGGTGGGATGCCCGGAAAAGAAAGAGCAATTTACCCCACACTCATTCACCATCTGATACGCGGCCGAGAAATGGTTGTGGCCGCCAAACTGTACAATGGATTCCGGACGCGCACGGCCCCAGTAGTCTTTGAAGATCGCACTCAACAGACCCGGCCCCAGTGACAGAACCAGGAGAAGATAAACGTAGACCTTCAAACCTAGACCGCAAAGATTGCGCCGGCCGATCCAGGTGAAAAGAATGGCCACCACCAGACAGACGACCATAAATACTGTCAGCACCGGGATACCTTGATAGACGAACCGCACCCAGCTCATCTTGTCCAGATAAAATCCGCTATCACTTTTGTAAAACAGGCCACTGACCCAGAGGTCAACTTGAGGAACGAAATAAAAGAATAGCGACACCAAAATAAAACTGGCCAAGAGCCCCTTTGGTATGCCAATGATTGTGCCGCGTAGATTCATAAATTTCCTGGATTCATAAGGGGCGATCCCCCTCACCCTCTGTAAGACAAATTCACTGTCAGAGCGGACAACAGACTGATTAGTATCTGCCTTTACAAGGTACCAGATATCAGTGTGGCGGGATAACGGATGAAATGGGAATCCGCGCATATTTGCGCTTGATTAATAAATTACTTCAGCACCAATTCCAGTTGCGCGTGAATATCCTGGAACTGCTCGTAAAGTCCCTCGGCGAGCTGGAAGTTGGCCTGGCTACGCTCTCGCAGACGCTCGGCAATCTTACGTATCACATCCTCTTGCGCCTCCGAGAGCCCCAGACTCGTCAGCATCGCATCCTCCAGTTCATTCATCATCGAATCAATGGCAGCGGTATTTTCTCGCTGTATAAAGTGGAAGGTTTGATCTACTTCGTCGATCGTCTTGTTGACCGCAGCTACGAGTGAATCCTTACGTTCAATACGACGGCTCGTTAAGAGAAATTTTGTGCGCGTTTGAATGGCATCGCAGAGATTTCCAAGCAGGTCTTTAATCAAACCATACTTCTCCGGATTATCCGTCGGCATATTCTTTACAAGGATAGAGAAGTCGTCATAGTTCACCGTGGTGCGTGGGCCGAAATCAAAGAAACGACCCTTGTTATGTGACATCTCGACAATGTTTGCCTCCAGCGGTGGCACCTTACCCTTGCGGGTTATATCGATAATTCCCTGTGGCGTGTAAAACTGTAAATTACATTGCAGCCCAAACGACTCCGTGACAGTAAAAATGTTTTCTGCAAGTTGCTGGTAGGTTTCACACTGTTGGGTAACCTGCAGGAATTGCAGTACCTGCCCCAGGTTACTGGTATAGGTCATAGCCTGCATGGCCACCGCCTGAGATTCCTGCAACTGCTTGCTGATATTCAGGTGGCGTATCTTGTTTTCGATAATGTTTTGAATCTTGAGAATCACCTCGGCGGGTTCAATAGGTTTGGTAATGTACTCATCACCTCCGACGCCGTAGCCCTTGAGCTTTTCCTCCAGGGTAGTCAGTCCCGATATAAATATAAACGGTAGAACAGCGGTCTCGGGGTTTCCACGCACCGTCTCACACAGCTCATAGCCATTCATCTGCGGCATGGAAACATCCGACACGATAGCCTGGAATCGCAGAGGCTGTGCCTGCAGGTGATCTAGCGCCTGTTTGCCATCGACCGCCTTGGTGATGGCATAACCAACGCTATCGAGGCTAATCGCCAGCAGTTCAAGAATATTCGGATCATCATCGACCAAGAGAATGTGGGGGGATTGTTCACTCATGCTGCGCTTCAACCTTTAGGTGTCAGGCAAAGTTTTCGGTCACAGAATGCCAAGCTTGAATCCATCGATTTTAGCCTCCCCATGAAACACGCCCTTATGCCCTATAGATACATAACAGATACTGGAATATCTCTGAAGATAATCACGTGTTCGGTATCAATTGAGGCAGCAATTTTGTCATCGGTCGTTTAACAATAACAACTAAATCTTACATTTGATAAAAGATGTCATTGTCCGTGTTGACTCTCAGGCAAGGGCTTATCGCCTACAGCAAGGACAAAGTCCTTAAAGGCCTGGGCCGCGGATGACAGCCGCTTATCGTCACGGTGCACGACATACCAGTGGCGCATGACGGGAAAGCACTCGACATCGAGCACCACTAAACGCCCCAGCTCAAGTTCCAGCTCCAGCGTCTGCAAAGAGAGAATACCCAGGCCCAGACCCGCCTGTACCGCCTGTTTGATGGCCTCGTTACTGCTCATCTCCATGCTGGTGCGTAGCTCCAGGCCCTTGGCGCTGAAGAATCGCTCCATTGCACCACGCGTACCCGAGCCTGCCTCGCGCATCAGAAAGGCTTCGTTGGCCAGCTCACCAAGCACAACGCGCTGCCTACGCGCCAAAGGATGATCCGGGGTTCCGATCACCACCAGGGGATTCTCCATAAAGCGGGTAGCATTGAGTCCGAGTCCGTCGGGGACCTGCCCCATGATAGCGAGGTCGATACGGTTACTGGCCAACAGGCCCAATACCGTCTCCCGGTTGGAGACATCCAGATGGATCGACACCTTTGGATACCGCGCACGAAAGCTGGCCAGGATCGTCGTCGCCACCGGGCTCACCGTCGAGGTTACCGCGAGATTGAGCAGGCCGCTGTCCATCCCGAGTAGCTGCGCCAGCCTGGCCTGCAAATCATCCAGTCGCGCCGTAATGCCCTGGCTGGCGGCCAGGACCTCGCGTCCTGCCTCGGTAAGAAAAATCTTCTTTCCCAATTGCTCGGTCAGGGGCAGACCCAGGATTTTCTCAATACCCCGCACCTGCATCGAGACCGCCGGCTGACTCAGATGCAGCTCCTCTGCCGCCCTGGAGAAGGACAGGTGGCGGGCCACGGCCTCAAAAACCCGAAATTGACGTAAGGTGAGTCGGCGCATCGATATATAACTATTTTGATATAGTAACTATCATAACAATTGAATTTTAATTATAGAACCCCCTGCGTATAGTTCGCCCAGTTCGAAATACCCCTATTTTTTAATCGCAGGAGTTATGCAATGGATCAGTCAGCACGCTATGCCGACCTCTCCCTGAAAGAGGAAGATTTGATGAAGGGCGAGAAGCACATTCTCGTCGCCTATAAGATGAAGCCCAAGGCCGGTTATGGCTACCTGGAGGCCGCTGCCCACTTCGCCGCCGAGTCCTCTACCGGTACCAACGTTGAGGTCTCCACCACCGACGACTTCACCAAGGGCGTGGACGCACTGGTCTATTACATCGACGA
>JAHEDA010000185.1 GCA_024641445.1 Gammaproteobacteria bacterium | reverse complement strand
GGCCCTGAACAATGTCGTGAATGTGCAGAAGGAATTCGGCGGTGCCGATAAGGTCGCCATCGAGGTTGTTGCCTATGGTCCAGGTCTCGCAGTCCTGACCCCGAAGAGTGAAAATGCCGATCGCGTAAAGAGCCTTGCCAAGCAGGGTATTACCTTTAGTGCCTGTGGCAACACCATGAAGGCGATGGAAAAGAAGAGCGGCAAAGTACCTGCCCTGACCGAGGGTGTACGTGTTGTACCCGCTGGCGTGATTCGCATCATGCAGCTGCAGAAAGAAGGCTATGCCTATATCCGCCCCTAAACTCTAACGGGTGAGGTTTGGATATAAAAACGGGCGCTAAGGCGCCCGTTTTTTATTGGGGAATATAAAATAACCCCGATATTATCGTTCCAGAATAGTTTCTGTTTAGAACATGACACATATGGATTCTTCCAGGCAAAGTTCTTGTATTCCGAGCGGCCCGGCCTGCGCAGTGACAGTGTGCTGTCCCTGACCATCGATTGGTTTGCTACTTCAGCTTCTTCTCTTCACGCCAGAGCTGATAGTTCGGTTGCTTGTGATAATCACCACTCATGACATAGTCCAGGACATTACGCAGGCGTAGAAAGCCGACCACCGAATCCACACGAATGATCTCTTTACCTTGGGCATCGTAAAAGATAATGGTTGGGGCATAGTCGAGCTTTAAGGACTCGGCCCACTTTAGCGCCGTCGTTGCCGTACCGTCTGGTAGGGTAACGGGGGTATTGTCGTTCATATTGAGCTGGGTGGTGTGAAGTCTTTTCAGACGGTCTGTAATCTCAGTGTGACGTAATGGATTTGCATGTAGTACGTCACAGGCGTGACAGCGGGGGCGTTCAAGAAAGACGGCCTGCGTCTGTTTAATCTGGCTCAGATCATAAGGCGGTTTACCAAAGAAGGGTTCAGCGTTCAGGGTGTCCTGGCCGTAGCTCTCTGCGCCCTCGGCGCGCGCCAGGTAGTCACGGAAGTCCTCGTGGGTGTAGTGCCTGTCGGCGACGAATTCCAGCGCGGCGCGGAACGCATAGGGTGGTCGATAGCCGGTAAGGCGCAGGGCCAGCTTTGAATCACGGTCAAAGAACAGGATCGTGGGAGTAAAATTGGCCTTGTAGTGGGCGGCAAAGTGTTTCTCAGTATATTCCTTGCCGTCGACATCGGTAACTGAGCGATCACCACGCACATCGATGCCGATGACATCAAAGTGGGCCCGGGTGTAAGCAACGATGTCGGGCTGTTCCCAATTATTGTGTAGGTGGGCCTTGCAGTAAGGGCAGTACTTTTGACCGAAATAAATAATCAGACCGCGCTTTCCGCGATGTGCCTCGGCAAGGTCATCCTTGATATCCAGGAAAGTAAGTTTGAACCAGTCGGGTAGGCTTAGTGATTCGCGCAGAGGATTATCGTCAATCGCAGGGTCCACAACAGTGGAGGCCTGGGCGGGTTGATATACGATAAAAAGCATACCCATGAGCAATGCAGAGTGGAGAAACGCATGGTATCGGTTCATTGACATGTTGCAAGTATACCGAAAGCCCGGCGCTTGCGTGAGTGGTCAGAGATTGATCTAGATCAGATATGGGTAGGGACCGCTATATTAGCAGACGATTAATTTCCATCATGACATACTGCCGATTAACTTTTGCTGGCCTCTTGCTGAGTAATAAATTTCTGGATCTTTTGTTTGTGTTTCTCAAAATATTCACCACGTATCTGTGGGTTATTCTTTCGTGGCGCAGGCAGGGTCGCTGCCAGTTCGGTTGCCTCTTCCTCATCGAGCTCGGCCGCGCTCTTGCCGTAATAATATTTTGCAGCGGCCTCGATGCCGTAAATCCCGGTGCCGAATTCGGCAACATTCAGATAGGTCTCAATAATGCGTCGCTTGCTGACCTTAAACTCCATCCCCAGGGTGAAGACAAGTTCATGCCATTTTCGCAAGGGGTTGCGTGAGGGGCTGAAGAACATATTTTTCACTGTCTGCTGTGAGATGGTGCTGGCACCGTATTTGAAACTGAGATTTTCAAGGTTGTAATCAATCGCGTCCTTGAGGGCAACGAGGTCCAGGCCGCTGTGTTGATAGAAACGAGAGTCCTCAGCGACAATGACGGTGCGGATGATGTGGGGCGATATCTGTTTGATCGGTACCGGCTGCCAACGCAGTGGTGGCAGGGTCCTGTCTTCACGGCGGGATATCTCGTAATTTCGTATGAATTGTGACTTTGCTACCTGGCCATGTTTAAAGTTTTTCCAGTTTGGCCAGATATGTATCAGATAGAAGGTGTCGAGCGCGAGCAATACCAGGGCGATACGCCAGCCCCAGAAGAAGGCAAGACGTAATCGCGCGAAGCGTTGGGGTTTTTCCGGGCGCCTGTGTCGCAGCCACAGGCGTGGACGTAATATCTGCCAGCACCAGTGCAGAAGACGGGAAATTCCTCGAAACAATCGCATGAACACTACCTTATCAATCTGTCTTCCGCCTGTCGTCAGCCAGGGGCGCGGACTTTAGCATGGGCAGTGTGGCTTGTGATGCGTAGCGGGTAGCAAGGGGGAAAATAATCCATTTCCATTCCATATTTGCGAAAGGCAACGCGCTATTTGCCTTTTTTGGGGTTGACCTGGTCACAGGGGCGCTGGAAATAGCAGGTAAGGAAGCAGCTACTGGAGGTCAGCAGCCAGAACAGGAAAAAACCAACGGTATAACCTCCGAGGCGGGTAATCTCGGTATAGCCACTCGCCAACATCAGGACCTGTGGGTCAAAGGCGGTAAAAAATAGGATTGTCGCGACACCTGCTGTAAGAAAAGAAGGCCACAGAATAGAGATAGCCTTTTGAATAGCTGGAATGGTTGGTGCGGTCTCGGTACTCATGGTGCTCCCCTTTCTGCGCGTTGGTTCCGTCTTGTTATGGTCGTGCTGCAATGAGTTGCCATTGTTTCTCATGGGGCCAGTTTACCCGACCATTCAAACGCCAGGTATCGTCTTTGGGTTCAAGGCGGACATACCAGTCGGCTGCGGGTAGCTCTGTCAAGGTGCCAAGGTAGCGGCCATCAGGCTGTCGTGCCAGCTGGACTTGGCGGTCTTGTTGGCTTTGGGTAGGGTGGAGTAGCGAGATTTGTAATACCGGGGGCTGCTGTTCGCCCTTGAGGCGTAGAAGGATCAGCTTCTTGTCCAGTTCGATCTCACCTGTGGCCGACAATTTCAGATCAAACGCACGCCGTTCATGTTGAAGTGTACGGTTAATGCCTAGACCATCCTTGTAATAGTCATCCACCACCAGTGAGTCCGGCTGGTGCAGGGCAAAGTAGAGGGAGGTAAAACTCGCGATGACGGCGGACAGAGGCAGGGCGATGAGGATCCAGGGCCAGTACTGTTTGTACCACGGGGTAATAGTGTTGCGTGTCTGCATAGATACCTCAGGTGTTCCTAATGTCTCAAGGGACCGATAAAACGGCCTGTTTCATTAACCTTTAACGCTGGCGCGGTCGCTGATACAAGCGAGAAGTTAACGTTGTAGCCGGTCCGCTGCAAATTCACCGGGTCGGTCTGTAGCTCGACGGGTAGGGTAAAAACCTCACCCGCAGGGACTTTGACCACGGAGTATTTGGCGGGTTCCAGTTGTAGACCAGGTATACCGCTGACACTGAGTTGGAGGGTCTGCGCCTTGTCCGTCATGTTGATGATCTTGAGGGTGTAGATATTGGCGATCCAGCCCTCGCGGGTCTCGCGGTAGAGGGCATTGCGGTCGCGGATGATATCCAGTTGCAGCGGAACCCTAGTCGCCAAAGCGTAGAGCAGGCCAGAGGTGACGATACCGAGTAATAGCATATAGACAATGACGCGAGGGCGCAGGATGCGTGTAGGAATCCCCTCGATGGCATTCTGTGTGGTGTAACGCACTAGCCCACGCGGGTAGCCCATCTTGTCCATCACCTCGTTGCAGACATCCACACAGGCGGCACAACCGATACACTGGTATTGCAGGCCGTCGCGAATATCGATGCCGGTGGGGCAGACCTGGGAGCAAAGGGTGCAATCGACGCACTCGCCCAGACTCTTGGCCCTGTAATCATCACTCTTCTTGCGCGCACCACGCGGCTCACCCCGCTCGGTGTCATAAGAAATTACGAGGGTGTTCTTGTCGAACATGGCGCTCTGGAAGCGGGCATAGGGGCACATGTAGGTGCAAACCTGTTCGCGCATCCAACCAGCGTTGCCGTAGGTCGCAAAACTGTAGAAGAGTATCCAGAAGGTCTCCCACGGCCCGGTGGAAAACGACATCACACTGCCCCACAGTTCGGTAATCGGGGTGAAGAAACCGACGAAGGTGAATCCAGTCCAGAGTGAAAACAGCAACCACGCCACGTGTTTGCCGCCTTTGTGCAGGAGCTTATATTCGCCCCATTTAGATTTATCGAGTTTGATTTGCTTGTTGCGGTCACCCTCAAATTTGCGTTCTATCCAGAGGAAGACCTCGGTCCATACCGTCTGTGGGCAGGCGTAGCCACACCAGAGGCGACCGGCGAGGGCGGTGAAAAAGAACAGAGACAGGGCCGCGATGATGAGTAGTAGGGCGAGATAGAAGAAATCCTGCGGCCAGAAGGTCAGGCCGAAGATATAAAATTTGCGCGCTGGCAGATCGAACAATACCGATTGATGGCCATCCCAGCGGATCCACGGCAACAGGTAATAAGGTCCAAGCAGGATGAGGACACCCAATATACGCAGGTTGGCAAACAGGCCATGGACCTCGCGTGGGTAAACCTTTCTGTGTCGGGCGTAGAACTCACTAGAATCCGCTTGAAGGTCGGGCATCTGATTGGTAAGGGTCATTACTGTCATTAGCTCTAATTTGGGAAGATAAAAAAAGCCTGCCGGTATACACCGGCAGGCAATTACTATGACGGATTTACTGACTCAGACTGTAGACGTAGGCTGCGAGCAAATGCACCTTGTCCTCGCCCAGAAAGTCCTTGTGCGCTGGCATGACACCATTCCGACCGTTGGTGATGGTGGTAAGAATGGCGCCCTCGGCGCGGCCGTACAACCACACATCATCAGTGAGGTTGGGGGCACCGATTGTGGTACTGCCATGTGCATCCGCACCGTGGCAGGCCGCACACATCTGCTGGAACTTGACCTTACCGGCCTCGGCGTTACCCGCAGAGGCCTTGCGCCCGCTCAGGCTCAGGACATAGGCAGCGGCGTCCTTAACCCCCTCTTCTCCCAGCGCAGCGCCCATG
>JAHEDA010000184.1 GCA_024641445.1 Gammaproteobacteria bacterium | reverse complement strand
GCACGTTAATGCCCGTGAATCTCAGGGTAGGCTGGCCATTGACCGTTAGCAGCGAGACCTTGGCGAGCAGGTTTTCAAGTGCTGCGACCTTACCCTCCAACTGAGCAATCCGTGCTGCATTCGCATCTACCCCATTTTTAACGGCGGTGAAATTGTCATTCACCTCTGCCGCCACGGCGGCTGCACCGCTGCTAAAGGTGTGAGGTATCGCCATGGGTGCCGCATAGAGTGACGATGACGATACGAGGATTCCCGTTGCGATGCCCAGTGTAATTAGCTTGTTCATATCCATTTCTCCTATTCTCCTATTGCCAGTTTTTCTGGTCCCAGTTTCCCTGGTCCCAGTTCAATTCTGTTGTTGCTTTCGGTGTCTCACTTGAACTACTACCACCGCCGCCACATGCCCCGAGAAGCAGGGCAGGCAACACCACCGCGATAACGCCCATTAATTTCTTAAGATTCATCCTGTCGATCCTCCTTTTTCCCATTCCATTCACCCGTCATCCCGACCAGATAGGTCCACAATTCGTCGCAGTCATGGAAGGACCGTTGCTCGCCGCTCACCACCGACTCCACTGAACCCATCAGGGCAGTACGGTCATGCGCACGCCGCCCCGGGTTTTGCCGGGTGTCCTTGCGATATATTCTGATGATGTAGCTACCTTCCATCGCGACCTCCACTTTGTTAAAGCAAACAGTACATTACCGTAGGTGACAAATAGGTTATTTATTAGCCAAGCTGACCACCTTTTTGGTGGTCGCCTGCCATTAAAATTTCTCTGCCCGGTAAATAAATCCATATTTCAGACACATCTTTTTCACCATATCCCCTAATGGTTTAGGGCCGCAGAAATAAAGATCGACCCGCTCTTTGCCGTGACGCATGGAGACTTCACCAAAGAGCTGATCCCAGTCCGGGCGACCGGCCGAGGTGATGGCCTTCAGGCCGGTAATGGGATCGAGATTGTGTTTTTTATGATAGGCCTCCAGGGCCATCTGCATTAGCAGATTGGTAAGGTCATGACTTAGGGTCGTGAGATGGATGTATAAGGAAAACCGATCTGACCCCAACTGCGATTCCGCTTCCGCCAGCATGGAAACAAACCAGTCATAGGACTTATGCGAGCGATTTAGCCAATGAAAATAAATGATCTGATTCGATTTGAGGTGTTTGCTACGCGCCCGTTTATCCTTGATTAACAGGCTCTGCATTACCGAGGCAAAGGGCGTCACCCCAATACCCCCTGCTACCAAAATCGCAATACGTGATTTTCCGATATGGCTGGCAGGTGCGCCATACGGGCCATCGATTACAGCAGGAAGGTTCTTTATGGTGATGTCCTTCTTGCATGCCAGATTGTTGAGTGCACCACTCCAGTCACCGGCACTTTTAATATGAAGATTGATATGATTATTTTCCGGGGCGGCACTAATGGTAAAGGGGTGCCATTGCCAGCGGGATAGTTCAGGGATATTCAGCCAAAGATAGTCACCCGGGCGAAAGTTAAACCGATCGGGTTTGTTTAAGCGGATGGTGGTAACGCGGTCACTTAATGCAGTAAGTTTTGTAATGACCAATTTACGCGTTTTCGAAAATGTCCTGATCAATGCATCCACAAAGAATAGTAACAGGGGGATGGTCAGCCACGCCCAGAAGACCGGCCCATGGTAAAGGCATGCCACGATAAATACCGCATAAGAATAATGTGCCAGACTGAACAACTGATGTGATTTTTTCTTCCAGCGCGCGTTACTCCATACCAAAAGGGTCAAAATCAGCGTCGCCACAACACCTGTAAGGCCCGTTAGGTTATAGAACAGTGCATCAACAAGCGACTGGTGTGTCAGTATGTAATTCGTAGTATGCGCAGCGATGTGGACAATCGAAAAAAGAACCACCGAGTAGGCAATGATCTTATGAAATTTAACCGGGTCATTCAGTGGCACTAATTTACTGAAAAAACTCGCATTGAGACCGGTTATTAACGCACGACACATTGGCAATACTATAATTGCCGAGTTCAGATTGAGGCAGGCCCCACCCCCACGCGCAATTTGCACCGCCAACGAATGACCACTGGCAGCGTACCTTGACATCGCATGCAGAAATAAATAGACATTCAACGCCAATAAGGCGGCACCCCATAAATAGGCTAACCAGTTAGCTTGAATTCTACGCTTGAGTCGATGAAAAATATCCGCTGAAATAATCGTAGCCTTATCAGCAGTAGTTTTGATTCGCCGCCCGTAATTGGTCCAGTCCTCTGTAAAATTATCCAGGTGCTGCTCTATCCCGGGAAATTCAATACTGGCACTGATAAAATCTTCCTGATTTATAGATACCTTGCGTTTACCGACGATGCTAAACAGGAGGGCGTCGGTAAGATCTTTCACGACTGAGTTGCTTAATCGCAGCGACTGCTCTGAGAGCGTAGCTTGAAGAATACTTTCAACCTCAGCCCGATCCAGTTTCCCATCATTATTGCTGTCATATGTCCTGAAGATATAGCCAAGTACCAGGGTGCGGTCTGTGGAATAGAGCATTTCAGCAAATTTAAGATATTCGTCAAAGTCGATATAGCCGCTACCATCCGTATCGATTAAAGCAAACGCCCGACGTGAAATCACATCCTGACGACTGCCTTGCACCGACTTCCACTCTGCGTAATCGATTAACCGGTCTGGACCCGAAATCCTGTTAAAGTTTCTTCTTATGCTCCAGCGACGCCACCAGGAGAGCGTTGACATGATCATTCATCCTTAATCGTAATTTATATAGACCATCATTCCATACTTAAGGGTGCCTCTAAAAATTCAATCAAGCAGATGATGGCAAGGCAAAAACAAATGAAAAAGCGCAGTTTACACGGAGTAAATGAGCATTTTGAGCTTGTTTTTAACGCAGCCAGCGCTGCTTTAGTGAATTATTAGAGGTGCCCTTAAAATATCTGTTTGCGTCATAACCTGCTCAGCAAGTTCACCCCAGGCAATAAGCTTTGCAATAGGCCTTTCCACGCCCACAACGGCTATCAACGTAAGCGATAGATTCGGTATCGTTGGATGATGTCGCCACCTTCCATCACTACCCTCACTTTGTTGAGGCGAACAGTACCGTGCGATAGGTGACAAATAGGTTATTTATTCGAGGAGAGACCCACGTTATGTTAGGTATGACTACGGCTTATAGATAATGGGTGATTTGAAAAAGGAAAAACCCGGCCTGCGTGTGCAGGCCGAGTGCATGATTGCGTTCGCGGACTCTAACTATATAGCAGGGCCGGGCGTTGCCGCCCGACCCCCTTCTCACTTAAACAACTTACTACATCACTGGGTAGTGATGACGGCCGCCACTGCAACAGCCGATGTCGTCTGAACTGTGCTAGTACCGGAGCTACCCGTATTAGAACCCGTATTGGCCTGCCCACATCCGGCCAACACCACCAGTGCAGCAGTCAGGGCAAGACCACTTCCGAACCATTTCAAGATATTCATGGCGGCCTCCTTAGAAGTTACAAACACCGCTAAATGGCTGATCGTCACCCTGCATCAGAATCGTATTGGCCCCATTCACTGCAATAGCATTTGCCTTAAATGTTGACGCCGAGGGACTTGTAATTGAAAAGGACAACCGCCTCGCCTCGGAGGGCGCAGGAGTAGACAGCGTCTCTACGACAAAGGTACCTTCACCACCCACCGCGCTGGTTCTGCCTGTGGCCAAGACAATACCAGTCGTCGTGTATTTTACGCTGCTCTGGGCGAACTTTATCGTCTTTGCCGAGAGATCGATAACCGCGAGTACATTATATGCCTGGTTATCTGCCGGGATCGTGACACCCAGCGGCACGGGGATCGTCACCAGCATGGCGCAGGTACCCGTGGTTGGAAATGCCGATAAGGCAAAGGCATTGGTCATTGGCAACAGACCAGCAAGGATCGCACCCGCGACTAACTTACGCATAACAGGACTTGGTTTCATAGTAATTCTCCATTTGCATCAGGATTGACAGGTTAAGAACCACCTTTCTATCAGGCTGAAGATGAGCTTATGAGCGGTGAGGTTACTTTTGGGTTATTTATTGGCCGATCAGATGACTTTTTTTGGCGGTCTCGCCTGCAACAGACCTGGCCAGGCCTGAGCAAAACCGGGCGGTGGTTGCCGCCCGGTCGCGCGGTGTCCTCACTGATAGCGAGTGCTGGTGGTAACGGATTGTGGCGTTGTCCCCGTCACCGCAGCCGTGCCAACGGTTAGCGCACCTGTTGCGCCGATGGTGAACTTTGTGACCGTGGCACCACTTTCGCTGGTTACATAAGCATACGTCCCGGATGCATCAACCGCTATAAACACGGGCGTCGACGTCGTCACAGTAGCCGGTGTCATGGGTTCCAGACCACCTGTCGCATTAATTGTATATTGTGCGACATTGCCGCCATTCTTATCTGCCACATACGCATACTTACCCGTGGGATCGACGGCCACTGAAGCAGCCCCGGCTCCCGTCGTTATCGTGGGGGGTGTCATGGGCTCCAGACCACCCGTCACATTAATTGTATATTGCGCGACATTGTCGGCATTATAATTTGCCACATACACAAACTTTCCGGTGGGGTCGACGGCCACCGAGTCAGCCCCTGCCCCCGCCGCCACGGTAGCAGTACTCATGGGTGTCAGGGCCCCGTTACCACCAATCGTAAATTGCGCCACGTTGGCATTAGAATAATCGGCCGCATAAAGATACCTACCGGTGATATCCACAGTAACTGAGGCGGGCTTGGCACCAGCACCCATGGAGACCGTTGGTGTGGCCATTGCCGTAAGTACACCCGTTGCACCGATGGTGTATTGAGAGATTGTACCCGTAGCGCCACTGAAATTAGCAACATAGAGGAATTGACCTGCAGGATGAAGCGCAATAGATCGCGGGCCGGACCCCGCGGCTATAAATGCCGGAGTCAAGCCCCCCAGCGAACCATCCGCCGCAATCGCATATTGAGAGACAGTGTCGTTGTTAAAATTTGCTGCGTAGGCATATTTTCCCGCAGGGCCGACCGCAACAGCGTAGGTACCTGTTCTCGCCGCGACTGTGTCAGGCGTCATGACTGAGAGATTACCACTCGAGTCAATAGCATATTGCGAGAGTGTACTATCACCATTGTTCGCAACGTATGCATACTTGGGTACTGCCACAACGGCACTCGTCCCATAACTAATCGCCATCGTTGCAGGCTGCTGCTGCGCGACGACGGTGGCGGGGGCCATGGC
>JAHEDA010000183.1 GCA_024641445.1 Gammaproteobacteria bacterium | reverse complement strand
GATACTCATCAATGTTACACCTCAGGAGACTCGTGTTGCCTTTGTCGAGAATGGTGTGTTGCAAGAGGTACATATTGAGCGTGCGCGTCGTCGTGGACTGGTGGGGAATGTCTATAAGGGTACGATAAAGCGTGTCCTGCCAGGGATGCAGGCCGCCTTTGTGGAGGTGGGATTGGAGCGTACCGCCTTTCTACATGCCTCGGACGTGATTGCGCCTGCGGATGCACGGGAACCGGCGGGGGGCAATGGTAATGGCGTCGCACGGGATTTAAATGAGGTACTGCGCTCGCTGCACGAGGGTGATGACGTAGTGGTACAGGTGGTCAAGGACCCGATGGGCAGTAAGGGGGCACGCCTGACGACACAGATCTCTATCCCCGCACGTTATCTGGTGTATATGCCGGGGGCTGATCACATTGGTGTGTCGCAAAAGATTGAGGACGAGGCCGAGCGTCAGCGCCTTAAGGGGGTCATCCTGCAACACGCATCCGAGTTTGATCCCGGTGGATATATAATTCGTACCGTTGCCGAGGGTGTGAGCGATGACGCCCTGCATAGCGATATGCAGTTCCTGCAAAAAATGTGGCTGAATCTCAAGGAGCGTAGTAGCGGTACGGCAGGGGCCAGCTTGATCCATGAAGACCTTGCACTGGCGATGCGTACCATGCGTGACCTGGGTAATAGCTCAATTGAAAAAATTCGCATCGACTCGCGCGAGACCTATGACAAGGTAAAGAAATTTGTCACCAAGTTTATTCCGGCACTGGCGGAGCGAGTCGAACACTATCCGGGGGAAAGACCAATCTTTGACCTGTATGGTGTCGAAGACGAGATACGCAAGGCACTGGAGCGCAAGGTTCAGTTAAAGTCGGGTGGCTATCTGATTATCGATCAGACTGAGGCAATGACGACCATCGACGTCAACACCGGCGCCTTCGTAGGTCATCGCAATCTGGAAGAGACCATTTTCAAGACCAACCTTGAAGCCACTCAGTCGATAGTACGGCAACTACGCCTGCGCAATCTTGGTGGGATCATCATAATTGACTTTATTGATATGGCGGACCCCGAGCATCGGCGCCAGGTTATCAGGGCGCTGGAAAAGAACCTCGAACGCGATCACGCCAAGACGCACATTAGCGAGGTCTCAACACTTGGTCTGGTAGAAATGACCCGCAAGCGTACGCGCGAGAGCCTTGAGCATGTTCTGTGCGAACCGTGTCCGACCTGTAAGGGGCGTGGCTCATTAATGACGGCTGAAACTGTCTGTTTTGATATCTTCCGTGAGATTATGCGCGAGGCGCGCCAGTTTGATGCCCAGCAGTTATTGGTGCTGGCGGCACAACCCGTAGTCGATATGTTGCTGGACGAAGAATCGACCAGTGTGGCAGAGCTTGAAGAATTTATCGGCAAGCCGATTAAGTTTCAGGTAGAAGCGGAATATACTCAGGAACAATTTGATGTTGTGCTTATGTAATACCTGTATGGATACAGGTAGGAACAGGATGCCAGTCCGTGTATAAACAGTGGTTATCCAGATTATGGCGCGGATTGAGTCGCCTTTTTGTCTACGTCACGGCAGTGAGTATTGTATTGCTGGCGGTGATCCTGTCTTTGTTACGTACGATACAGCCTGATCTCGGACCCTACCTGCGTGAAATTGAGCAGCAGGCTGGGACTGTCATTAAGGCACCTCTCAGTATTGAACGCATTGATGTGCGGATGCAGGGGTTAACCCCGACGGCCATATTCAAGTCCGTAAGCGTACTCGATCCAATAAGCAAGGTAGAGATATTTCATGTAGGCGAGGTCAAGCTTGGTCTTGCGATAATGCGTTCCCTCGTACACTGGCGTCTGGCGATTGCAAGGGTAACCCTTAGCGGTGTCGATATTGATGTTGGTCGTGATAAGGAGGGTCGTTTTTTGCTGCAAGGATTTACCCTCCCGGAGCTCAAGCAAGGCGATGGGGCGGATACGACGCATGCGGCAGAAAAGAAGTTGGCACAGTGGTTCTTTAATTCCACGGATATTCTTATCGAAGACGCATCCCTGCATTGGTTGGATCAGAAAGGCCAGATCAAACCTTTTAATATCAGCGATCTCGAACTCAAGCTCCGCAACAGTGGTAATCGCCATCAGATAACCGGTCGTACCGAAACTCCAAATGAATGGGCCATGTTGTTAGGCTTTGCCATGGATATCAATGGCGATATGCTTGAACCAAAGGACTGGGACGCAAGATTTAATGTTGAAGTCCAGGGCGCACAGCTGGATTTGATCGGCCTGCGCCCGGCATTTCAGGACTATACCTTGCGCAAGGCCGATGCAGACGTGCAACTTTGGGCGGGCTGGAGCCAGGGAAGATTAACCGATATATCAAGTTTGTTTGCCATCTCCAAAGTGACTCTCGGCTTGCCCGGAAAGAAATCTCCAGCTTCACTGTCACAACTAAGTGGTGCCGTACGTTGGTTGAATCAGGACCATGGTTGGGCGATGCAGGTCGCCAATTTCTCGGTCGGGTTTGCGGACGCAACACTGCCCCTCTCCAGTTTTATGGTGCAGGATTCCATGCAGGCCGACGCTCATCATCTCGATGTCTTTGCGGCCCAGGTTGAGATCGATAAGTGGATCACTCTGGCCAATAAGCTTAGATTACCAAATCAGAAGCTCGAGAGGACGCTGGCAGAGTACGCGCCAAGGGGGCGTGTCAGTGAGCTGAATCTTCATATGATTCTTGCACCAGAGGGTGTGCATGACTATGCACTTACTGCCAGGCTTGAGCAGCTTGCAGTGAATCCGGTTGATAAAAATCCTGGGGTCTCAAATCTTTCGGGCAGCCTCTGGGCAAATCAGAGTGGTGGAACACTCTTACTCGATAGCCGTGATACGAGTCTAAAGTTCTCCTCTCTGTTTCGCCGTTCCATCGACTGGACACATCTCTCGGGTCGTGTTGATTGGTTGGTGACGAGTCAGATGATTGCGTTCCAGACGCAACATCTTCGCATGAGTAACCCTGATGCCGGGCTGAGGGCACATCTTGCGCTGTGGATTCCTGCATCGAAGGGATCACCCTATATGGATTTGCAGGTTCGCGTGGATAATCTGGATGTCTCACGTGTTCCCAACTATCTCCCTGCCGGGATAATGTCACAGGGACTGATAAAATGGATCGATGAAAATATTATTGGTGGTGATGTCAAGCAGGGTGTTGTGGTCTTCAATGGGCGATTGAGTGACTTCCCCTTTAGTCAAAATGCCGGAAGTTTCATGGTCCAATTCGAGGGGAATGATGTTGCCTTCGACTATCTCCACGACTGGCCGGGTGTTACGCATGCAAAAGTGGACGCCAGCTTTACTGGTCTGGGGATGTCTCTCCATGTCACTGAGGCGCAATTGCTTGGCAGTGCCGTGCGAGACCTTGCGATTGATATCGATGAATTTTCTACGCCATTGCTGCGTGTAACTGGCGTGATTGATAGTAGCACGCGTGATGCCGTTCACTTTCTGGTTGATAGTAGAATCGCCGAAGGGGCTCGCTCATTGTATGAGACAAGTGTGTTTTATGGCGGTGTGACGACACACCTTCGGGCGGTTATTCCACTGGACGCGTCTATTTCTCAGCAGCACCCGCTTGAATATGATGGCAAGATTGACCTGCAGGGTGCAGGCCTGAGTGTTCTCCAAGGTGCTGTTGATGTGCGTGATGCGAAGGGCCAAGTAAGTTTCTCACAGGTGGGGGAGCGGGCCGATAATATTCAGGCTCAACTCATGGGGCGACCTGCCACCTTCGCAATATTTACGAGCCATCTAGATGAAAAAAATATTTTGCATATCTCGGCGCAGAGTGAATTGGATACGGGGCAGTTACAGCAACGCTTTGACCTGCCGCTGCTGGATAAAATAAAGGGCGTTACACCGCTAAACATCATGCTGACACCCGGCTATCGTATCAATGCGGTTGATGTCCCAACTACACTGGGTCTCTACTCAAGTCTGGATAATGTCAGTGTGGACCTGCCTGCCCCGGTGGGTAAGGGGCGTGAGCGATTGATGGATTTCTCTCTCGGTGTTGGGTTTTTGCCCAACTCAAAGACGATGCTTGATATCCAGTACGGCAACATCTTCAAGAGCCGCTTGTTGTTGAAATCCAGCAACGACAAGACAGAGCTGCAACGTGGGCATTTGCGGTTTTCTACAAGCTCGGCACTCTTGCCGGATACGGACGTGATGCGTGTGTCGGGTGTGCTGACGGATATTGATGCGTCGGCCTGGAGCGATGCCCTTGCCGGAAAGAAAGATTCAAAATCAACACCCTTCGCGCTACCGATTGATCTTGCCCTTGACTATCTTGGGATAGAGGAGAAACAAAAGGAGACAGATCCAGCCAAGAAGAAGGTAATTGCACACGAGACGGCGTTGCCAACGTCTTTTCCGCTGGTGAGTGGGGCAATCGAACACTTTCGTTACGCAGATGTTCCTCTGGGGCGGCTCCAATTTAAGACCAGCCGGACCGTGAATGGGCTCCATGTCGATGAGATGAAGTTGCGTACAGATAATTACCAACTCCAGGGGCATGGTAATTGGACGTATTCTTTTGGCCGGCACAAGACCGAATTTGAGGGCTCGGTCACCTCGACAGATTTAGGTGGTGCCCTGACGGCGTTGAAATATGCCGCGATCATCCACAAGGGGGATGCAAACGCCAACTTCAATCTGAAATGGAATGCGCCCCCGACGGATTTTGAGTTTTCCAGGCTTGATGGCAATTTTCACTTTGAGATCAAAAATGGCTCTATCGTCGAGGTGGACCCGGGTGTAGGGAAACTGTTTGGGCTATTGAGTCTGGCTGACCTGCCGCGGCGGCTGACACTGGACTTTTCGGATATCTTCGGCAGCGGATTCTCCTTTAACACGATCACGGGTGATTTTTCGATTCAAAAGGGCGATGCCAGAACGGATAATCTGGTGCTGACAAGCCCAATTGCGAGTGTGGGAATCAAGGGGCGTATGGGGCTGGCGGCGGAGGATTTTGATCAGGAAGTCATCGTGGTCCCGAAAATATCCGATACCCTGGTAACGATCGGTCTGCTCACTGGAGGGACACAGGTGGGTCTTGTGGCCTATTTGATTAATAAATTGATTGGTAAGGATGTAGATCAAAGCATCTCCAATCACTATCACATTGGTGGTACCTGGGCCAAACCCGAGATTGTCCCGATCAAAGATGCAAAGGAGGGCTCGGAGCCCGCCACAGGTAAATAGGCCTACTGCCCGCTGGGCGTAGAAATGTTATGATCCGCCTATGA
>JAHEDA010000182.1 GCA_024641445.1 Gammaproteobacteria bacterium | reverse complement strand
GCCGATGTGTTGGTGCCTACCCGGTTCAATGCCGCAGAGCGTCTGTTGGAGCAGGCGGCATCCGATCTCAATGACGGTGAATATCAAACTGCGCGTCAGAACGCCCTCAAGGCGCGCGAACTGGCCAGTCAGGCGCGTGCCGAGGCGATGAATCATACGAAATAAGCACGCGCACCAAAATACGCAAGATATCTGTCATATTTATATGGTATCCAATTTTCCGATAAAAATGTGATCGCTTCGTGGCTTTGAGCCAGTGTTGCGGTCAATCCTCGACTGTAACCCGTTCCGGCTTGACAGTTTCTGGCCCCCAGTGCTACGGTTGACCGTGCATGTCTTATGAAGCTTTTAACCCTCACTCAATTCAAAAGGTTGATAACAATATGAAACTGAATCACGTACTCAAAACCGCCAGCATCCTCGGTTTGGTAATGGGTGTGATGGTAGGTTGCGCGGGTACCTCGGAAAAGGCCCCGGAGCCGCAGGCCGAGGCCAAGCCGGCGCAGACTGCTGCCGTACAAGAGACCAAGACCGAGGCAGTCAGTAGCCAGTACAAGGTGATCCGCGGCGATAACCTGTGGAACATCTCTGGCAAGGGTGAGGTCTACGGTAATCCTTACCAGTGGCCGCTGATATACAAGGCTAACACCAGTAAGATCAAGGATGCCGACCTGATTTATCCTGGTCAGGATCTGGATATCAACAAAAATCCTTCTGCCGCTGACGTGGACGCCGCCGTGCACCATGCCAAGACTCGTGGTAGTTGGTCGATTGGCGTCGTGGAAAAGTCTGATAAGGCCTACTTGTCACACTAAATCACAGCGCACTTCCGGTTGTAATAAAAGGGCCCATTGCGGGCCCTTTTCTTTTGCAGTGACGTATGATTCATCCATGAGGGGGAAATCATGGTGACATTTTCCACATGGCCGTATGTGGCAAACGACTACATGAGGCTTCTTGTCAGAAAATTTCTGAATGACCGTTGCCTGACGATTTCAAGCTCCCTCACCTACTCAACCCTGTTGGCACTGGTTCCACTGCTGTCTGTCGCCCTGACACTCTTTTCCTTTGTCCCTGCCTTCGAGTCAATCATCGTCTCGGCGCAGCGCTATTTGATTGAGGTGCTTACACCCAATATTGAAAACACGGTGATGCAGCATCTGTTTTCATTTGTCCGGCGCACCCGGATACTAAATGCAATTGGAGTAGTCGCCCTGCTTTTCTCCAGTTTACTGATATTGATCACAATGGATGGCGCACTGAATCAAATCTGGCGCGTAAATCGACGTCGAAATACTCTGAAGAGTCTGCTGGCCTATTTCTCTGTCGTAGTATTTGGCCCCCTGTTACTTGGCATAAGCCTGATGGTGACGACTTATCTTGCAACACTGCCACTCTTTACCTCTGCTATCCAGGGAGGTACGCAACATGAACTCCTGGTCTCCTGGCTACCACTGCTGATTACCATTTTGGCATTTACACTGCTTTATCGGTGGGTGCCGAATACTCGCGTACCGTGGTGGCATGCCCTGAGTGGTGGTTTGGTGGCAGGATTTCTATTTGAAATGGCCAAGCGCGGATTTATCTTGTATGTCAGTTGGTTTCCAGGTTACGAGTTGATCTATGGTGCACTTGCCGTAATTCCGTTGTTGCTCGTCTGGATATACATTTCTTGGACGATCATCTTGGCCGGGGCAGAGGTGGCGTGTTGTCTGGGCTTATTTGTACCACGTTTGAGTAGCCACTATCCCATTGAACGTTTCCCCTTAATTTATGTCTACCGGCTGATCTCCCATCTATGGTTTTATCGAGGCCGAGGATTGGGTTTTCATGAAATTTTGCGCCTCGAACCCGTAGCGGGTGAATGGCTACAAGGGCAGTTGGCGCACCTGGAGTTAGTAGGCTTGATATACATGACAGACACGGGTAGCTGGAAACTGCGACAGGACCCACGGGTGTACACCTTTTACGAACTATTTGTTGTTATTAACCGATTACCCCCAACGCCGGAATCATTTACTTACCTGCATGGTGAGTTAAATGCATCAACACAAGAGTTATTTTCGTCCTACCATCTGCATGCCTCGGTGATTGCGGGTAGGCCCCTGGTGGAATTTTTTGATAGTGCTACCTCAAGCCCGCTTGGCCACCCTCAGGCAGCAGGCTAGAATGTGCACCACATTCGCCGCAATATAAGCGTTTGTTAATATGATATTCATGACATGATGCAGGTCAAGATGAGATATTTAGGGTTGTTGTTCTACCTGTTGCCGCTACTGTTTGTTGCCGAGACGACTGCTTCGGCGCAATCGATCCCGAGTGGTCAATGGGTCGATCTCAAGGGAATATCCCACCAATTATCTGACTATCGTGGCAAGTGGGTGATCGTGAATTACTGGGCGACATGGTGTCCGCCTTGCCTGGAGGAGATCCCTGAATTGGTGAGTTTTGCCGAGGGGCACGCAAAGGATAGCGTTGTACTGGGTGTAAATCAGGAGCGAGTGGATAGACGCTATCTGGCCGATTTTGTCGAAAACTATTTTATTTCCTATCCTATCCTTATAGGTGACGAGGGTAGCAAGACCCCGTTCGGACGACTGCTCGGCCTGCCTACGACATTCATTATTTCACCAAAGGGTGTGCTGGTTTCGCAACAAATTGGTGGCGTAACGAGACAAAAGCTTGAACAGCTTATCGGTGTTCCCAGGATGGTTCCACACAAGGTAACTCACGAGGTGAGATGATGATGGCGCAAAAATTCATACGTATTGTATTTCTGCTGTTGTGTGCAAATACTGCAGCGACCTTTGCCGCAGAAATCCCAAAGGACCCGGCCAAATTTCTCTTCAATGAGACCTGGGGTGACTTTAAGGAAGAGGCCCGTAATGCCAAGGCCGAGGGAAAAAAGGGTGTATTCATCTTTTTTGAGATGGACGAGTGCCCTTTCTGTCATTACATGAAGATGAATGTATTGAATCAACCTGATGTGCAAAAGTATTTTCGTGATAATTTTTTGAACTTCGATGTAGATATCGAGGGTGATGTAGAGATGACCGATTTTGACGGCAAGCGCATGAAACAGAAAGATTTTGCATTCAAGGAATTCCGTGTCAGGGCAACACCTGTATTGGCCTTTTTTGATCTGGACGGAAAGTTGATCCATCGTTATACCGGCAAGACCTCGGGTAAAGAAGAGTTTATGTTAATGGGCAATTACGTGGTCTCCGGGAAGTACAAGGAGCCTGGTATGACCTTTACCCGCTTTAAGCGGGAACAGCCTAAATAAAACTGAAACATTATGTTGTTAGGTCTTGCCAGAAGGTGCTCCATTGTCAGCTTGTCATTGGGCTTGTTGTCCTCGCTTTATGCAGAGGAGATTAAGCCCTCGCCGGGTTTGCCAGAGCCCTTAACCCTCGATGCGGCCTTGTCACTGGCCGATTCCATGCACCCTTCACTGGAGAGCGCGAGGGCGGAACTGGATTTGGCGCATGCGCGCTTAGAGAAGAGCACTGCAGATGATGATGTCCGCATACAATTAGATCTGCGCACGCGAATTATTGACCCGGTACCTAGCGCGCCTGACCACTCCAACCAGGATCACTCGGCAACCTTATGGTTGGAAAAACGCCTCTATGATTTCGGTGCGCAGGATGCGGCCGATCAAGCCGCCGAGTTTGACCTGAAGGGGCAGGAGCAACGCCTCATTAGTGCAACGCAGCAGCATCGTATTGAGATAGTTAAACGATTTTACGAGGCGGTCCTGGCAGATCTCCAGTTCTACCGTTATAACGAAGAGATGTCGGTGGTGTATATCGCGCTGGACCGCTTACGCATTCGCCGTGACCTAAAGCAGGTCTCTGATCTGGATGTCCTGGAGGCGGATACCGCATATCAAAAAATACGTCACCTCCGGTACAAGAGTCTGAATGACCAGCGTCAGACCCGCGCCAGACTGGCAGATGCGCTGAATACACCTGAGACATTGCCCGCAACACTCGTGCCGCCAACACTGGGCTTACATAAGGCGATCATTCCCGAATACGAAGAACTTCTCAAAGTTGCATTTGATAAGAACCCTGCATTACTGGCGGCTCGTGCACAGGTGCAGGCGGCCGAGGCGCGGGTTGAAGCGGCGCGGCACAAATTTGGCCCGGTACTAAAGGCGGATGCCGACGTGAATGCCTATACCCGACCCATTGGTTCCAGGGAAAACTGGGGGATTGGTCTGAAACTTGAGGTACCACTTTATGTCGGCAGGCGTTCTGATGCCGAGACCGCGCAGTCACTCGCAGACTTGCACAAGTTACAGGCCCAGGCACGCAACACCGAGAATATGTTGCGCGAGGCGGTATTGGAGCGTTGGTTGGAATTGGATGGCTTACAGAGTAAGCGCAAGCAAATGGAATCGATTCGAGACTACCGCGAGCTGTATCTCGACCGTAGCCGTGCAATGTACGAAATGGAATTCAAGGCCGATCTGGGTGATGCCATGACGCGGGTATCTGAGGCCGCGCATGACATGATGCAGACCGACTATCAGATTACCTTGGCATGGGCAGAGCTGGATGCCTTACTCGGGCGCAAACCGCTGGTGCAGTTACCTCCCATGAACGAAAAATCAAAATAGGTGAATAGTGACATGAGTGTGAATCTACATTTTCTACGTCATCTAGCCGCAGTCATTTTACTCCTGACCGGATTCTCAGCGACGGCCGCCGAACTCGATGGTGTTCTCAACTGGCATCGTCGTGTCGAACTCTCCACAACGGTTAATGGCGTAGTCGAGAGTGTGAAGGTCGAACCAGGTATGCGAGTCGCAAAGGGTGATGTCTTGTTGCTACTGGAACAGGCAAGCTTCACTGCTACCGTGAGCAAGGCCAGGGCGATGCTCAGGGGTGCGAACGCCTTGATGGAAGAGGCCGACCGCGAGGCCAAACGGGCACAAGAGATGTACGATCGTACCGTGTTGGCGGATCACGACCTGCAAGTCGCCAAGATCGGCCTGGTGAAAGCGCGTGCCGAGGTGGAGAGTGCCCAGGCGGCATTGACACATGCAGAGGCCGATCAGCGACATAGTATTCTAAAGGCCCCCTTCGATGCCTATGTGATTCAACGCCTGGTACAAGAGGGTGAGTCGGTTGTCTCAACGTTGCGTGCTGAGCCAATGTTGATACTGGCCGAGGCGGGCAAGATGAATGTAGCGGTTGCCATCGACGAGGGCATGTTGGGGAAGGTTAAGGTAGGCCAGGCCGCAGAGGTCAATGTCGGTGGAAAACACTTTAAGGGACAGATCATATCGGTTGGCCTGGAG
>JAHEDA010000181.1 GCA_024641445.1 Gammaproteobacteria bacterium | reverse complement strand
GTCTTTGCCCTCACGCAATGCCTTGATCGCCGCGTCCATATCGAAGTTTATCTGCTTTTTCATGTATCATTCCTCTTCGTAACAGTTTAAAGAAATGACACAGAATTATGAACAGTCCCAAGCCAAAACGTAACCGTGTAAAATCCCCAACGGACAGAATCTTGCCGACTTAATAGCGAGTCAGACTACGGTCTTTTCTTGATGATCAGTCTGTGTGTGCATGGCATCGACCGTCTGCTTCCGCAACAGCGTGTTCACGTTAATCTCAGCCTGAATGACCTGGGTTTGATTTAATCGCTTGCCACGATAAAACAAATTATAGGCCTCAAACGGGATCAGTTTGCCGTCGGGCTGGGCGAAGTGGATGCAGGACTTCTTTAGTGCGCGCAGGTCGAGGTTATGGATGTCCATGAACTGTACGATGAGGACACGGAACACATTCTCATAACCAAGATTGGGCGCGGCGACCATGGGTAGACAACAGAGTAATTCTGATAGACAGGATGCCTGTGACGCGGGCGAATGATGGGTGGAAAAGAGCTTGAACACCTGTTCCTTTAGCGCCGGGTCGCGTTCGAAGACGATGGTATTGCGAGGACCCGCGAGTAGCGCCTCAGGGCCGAGATGACGCGTCAGTGGGATGACCTCGTTATCAAGTTTGAGCGCGTAGGCCATGGCCAGGGTGTCGGGGTTGCACGGCACCGGCACCACGTCTTCCTTACTAAAGAGCTGTGACTGGTCGGCGATGGCACGACGTATTCCGCTCACGGTCAAGCGCTTTCTCGGCACCTCGACGTTGAGCCGCCCCACCTCACTGACTGGTTGCAGGGTCACACCGCGCACGCACTTCCACTGCAAGGCATGTTGAATAACCTCGCCGATCTGATCGTCATTGATGCCGGGCAGCACCGTCATTACCAGCGTGGTTGAGATCCCGAGGGCCTCCAGTCGTTCCAACGCGCGTTGATGATTCTCAGCGAGGGTGGCACCACGGATCTGTTTGAGGGTGGCATCGCGGAGCGAATCGAATTGCAGATAAATTTCCAGACCCGGTGCATAGCGCGCAAGTCTGGTACTGAATTCCGCATCGGTCGCGATCTTCAAACCATTGGTGTTGATCATCAGGTGGCGAATGGGGCGGGCCTTGGCGGCATCGAGGATGGTAAAGAACTCCGGGTGCAGGGTCGGTTCGCCGCCCGAAATTTGCACTACATCTGGTTCGCCCTCGTTTGCGACCACTGCATCGAGCATGGCGATCACATCACTCAATGGTTTGTGCGCTTCCTGCGGGGAGGATTCCGCAAAACATACTGGACAAGTGAGGTTGCAGTTGTCGGTGATCTCAACGATCGACAAACAGGAGTGCTGCATGTGATCAGGGCAGAGGCCGCAATCGTAGGGGCAGCCATAGGCCATGCCGGTATTAAACTGCTGCGGCATTTCCGGATGCTTAACATAGACCTCGCGACACAGCCGATAGTATTCGGCATCGTCACAGATCAGGGTGCGCTCAAAACCGTGTGCCGGGCACCACTTTTCCAGCAGGACATCGTCACCCTTGATGATGACCTTGGCCTCGACTTGACGTAGACAGCTCGAACACACCGAGGACGTGGTGTCGTAAAACAACCAGGGGCGATTTTTTCGGCTCATGCCGCTGCCCTTTGTTTGCGTAGTTGCATAATGGAGAGCGGGATATAGATAAGTAAGGCGACGAGGCACGCCACCTGAATGCCTGACAAACCCAGCCCGTATTCATATGGATTTGGTTTGAGGGCATCCACCAGCAGACGCCACAACAGATAACTGCTGAGCATCACCTTAAACAGCAGCCCCGGCTGCTGACGCCACCGTGGTTGTGCATACCGCAACATGCGCCACAAGACTAAGGTGAAGGCGATTTCATAGAGCTGGGTGGGGTGTCGTGGTATGCCGTCGCCAAAATCGATGCCCCATGGCAAGGTGGTTGCCAGTCCATAGGTGCCATCCTCCAGACCGGCACTGAAGCAGCCTAGGCGGCCGATGATCAGCCCGAGCAATATGGGAAAGACGAAGGCGTCGCCCGTGGACGCTGCAAACCCGGTTAATTTTTTTGCCAGCTCAACCCCGAGAAGTCCACCCAGCAGGCCGCCGACCATAGACTGACCGGCAAACCATAGCTCGGGTTTGTCCCAGTACAACGGCAACAGGTGTGGCACCTCCAGCCAGAACATGAGTTTGTTGCCAAGGGCCGCGCCGAAGAGACAGCCCATCAGTACAGCAAAGCGCCCGCCCTTCATTAAGGCCTGGTTAGACACACCGTCTCTTCGCATGAGGTAGCGGTAATAAAACGCGCCGCCGGAGATCGCGGCGGCCTCAAACACGGCGTGAACCAGGTGCGGATACGAGGTGAGGGGGAACATTACTTGTCCCCGATCAAGGCAAGGCGACAAGCATGACCACACCGGCAAACAGATACACCGGCGCGAGGACGACATCGACTGCCACGGCCAAGGGGACGAGAATGACCTGGGCTAATGATGTGGGAGGTGACTTATCGGTAGGGTCATAGAGGCTTAGTTTTCGATAGGTCGCTAGTTTTGACATTTGCGCGTCGGAGAGCGGGAGGGGTGGGTAGACGAGGCCTTCAATGTTGATGAATTTTTCATAGACAGATGTTTTGCCAATCCGGGTGAAGTTGGCCTGCGCGAGAATGGTCTCTTCCTCAGCGGAGACCTTGCTGCCACGCCCATAGGTGAGTGACAGCCTGCCCCATAGTTTATTGTCTTTTAAGTAAAGATTATGATTCGTGTTGGAGTCAATGCTCATGTGTCTGCCATTGAGCTCCAGCTTGGAGATCGCCTCCAGCTCCTTACCACCCTTGTAAAGCATGTAGGTGTTTTTGCGACCGAGAAAGGCAATCACATCGGGCTGGCCGAGTTTTTTCGCAAGCGTCTCATCCGGTTGTCCAATCGCAACAATCTCGTCTTGCAGAACGGGTTTTGGTATGTAATTGTTACCTCTGGTGGAATCAACGGCCATCATGGTGGCACACCCCAGCGAACCGGCGATCAGCAGGCTGAATCCTCCCACCAGTGTCCACCACCTTATTTGATACCCCATCGAACTCCCCTTACAAACTTGCGCCATTCCAATGCTGGAATTTAGTCTTTTATAGTCTCGGTATCGGCAGTTTTGCTGGCCCGAGGGAATAGCGTCGACCTCGATAACCTAATCAACCACCAACCTGTTACTGCTACAATGGCCGAAATACCCATGAGGGTGAAAAACAGGCCCAAATCGGCAAAGCTCGGCAGGCTCGAAATAATAAAATAGGTGTTGCTGGCTACGCATGCGCCACCACCAATCAGCATGAGTGCGCCAAGCAGTAACAGGAGTATCTTAATCACCAGGGTTACAACCGAAGTGGTCTTGTTCATCGTATCCCCCCGTAAATATCAGCATGAAGGTCGAGAATAATACAGTAAGAATCCTATGGGAACATGCCCTTGCATAAAGAACGATTCGTGTGGGTATTTAATAAAATTCGCCTGGCTGGCGAAGGGGGCTAAGAACATCAGTTCCAGTCGAAAATTATACCGGGTGTTGCAGTCAGTTTTAACTAAAATGCCTGGCCACTGACAAGCCTGGGGCAGAATAATTAGTTTATCTGTATGCCATATTAACCACTGAGAAGCGCCGAGAAAATATTGATGAAAGAATATCATATAAGCATTGGTACATTTCTCCATCACGATAATGGGGTGCTGGAGATTATCATCGACGCGGGGGTGGATGTTACGCCCGAAATGACGACGGAATTTTTTACTGCCGTGCGTGCCATTGAACCAAGGGTGCGGGCATGTTTAGTCAACCGTAAAAATACATATTCTTATACATTTAAAGCCAATATGATGTTGGCCTCTGCCAAGGTGGTCGATTTTGTGGCCGTGGTTAAATACAAGAAGCGGCCCTGGCCTCTGAGCGGTTTGTTCTCACCGAAATTCTATAGTATGGGTTTCTTTGATGAATATGATGAGGCGATGCAGTGGCTCCTTGATAAGTTGAAAAACCATCCAGAGGGTGTATCAAAATAGTTATGTATTCAGTTATTCACTCATTTCAGGCCTCTCAACAAAGTAATTCAATGTTTGCTATCGCGGCGTGATGAGTCTGGGTTAGAAATGGCCTTAGCGTTATGGGATTGTTGCAAGTCTACAAAATCACGCGCAAAATAATCATGAGCTTCAATGAAGCGGTACTTACACATTGAGGTGAGCGTATCGTTGTTCATTTTTCAGCCATAACGAAAGGAGCTCCTATGCGTGTACCTACTCACTCTGTTAAAGGGGATAAATCTGGTCTTTTACTATCCTTGTTTTGCTGGTTACTCTCATCAGCCGCCTTTGCCCAGACAATAATCAACTTTGACGATGTGTCAGACAAAACTGATATTCGAACTCACTACCAATCCCGGGGTGTAAGCTTTTCTTGTGATGGAACGGCGTGTGCAGACCCATCGATTGCCAATGGGATCTATGCGCGGGCCTCAACCTTTACCGCGTCTCTACCAAACACGGTTGCGCCAGTGAAAGATGGCGCCCCTGGTGTGCGCGATCAATTTACCGGGCGGGTTATTGCAACGTTCTCAAATCCGGTAAAGACGGTAGCGATCGATGCCAAGACGGTGCTGGTTCCCGAGCCGTTAAATCAGCTTGCCTATGCCAACATGATTGCGCTGGATGTAAACGGGAATGTAGTCGGTAGCGCCATTGGTAGTCAGCTCAATAGCTTTCAAACTCTTACGGTTAGGACCTCGAGTAATCAGATTAGCAAGGTGTCCCTGGGCACTTCTGGAAATGTCGCCGTCGCCTTATGTGACAATCTGCGGTTCGATAGTGACCCCTCTGCACTCTGGCTGATTGTTCTCGTCCTGTTCATTACTGTTGTAGTGGTCTGGGTCTACAAGCGCAAGAGAGACCTGCCACGTCCACCGCCCATCCATTTGTTCCTGCCTGAGTAGCCCGGGCATTGACTGTGCCCGGGGTATATAGAATCATCCCCTCTACTTTGCAGTAAATTTACTGATTTGGAGAATGTCCATGCTCACTCGTTTGTTACGTGCTGTGTTCTTTGTGTTTAGTCTTGGCCCACTAATGAGTGGGATCGCGCTTGCGGGTGACGGCTGGATTGATGTGCATTTCCATATCGTGGGCGATAAAGGTGAGGTGGGCGGGTTCGAGGCAGCGGCCAAATCTACGCTCGAGATTATGGATGCAGCGGGTATCGACAGGGCTATTCTAATGTCACCGCCACGGCCCTTTGTCAGTTTTGATACGGATGAAATCAGCGTGTTGGCAAAGAAATATCCTTCCC
>JAHEDA010000180.1 GCA_024641445.1 Gammaproteobacteria bacterium | reverse complement strand
GTCGGTCAGGCCCTGCTGGCCAAGCGTATGGGCAAGACTCGAATCATTGCTGAGACCGGTGCTGGTCAGCACGGCGTGGCCTCGGCCACGGTCGCGGCACGACTTGGCTTAGAGTGTGTGGTCTACATGGGCGCCGAGGACATCGAGCGTCAGGCCATGAATGTCTACCGCATGAAACTCCTGGGTGCGACTGTGGTGCCGGTGACCTCCGGTTCCAAGACTCTCAAGGACGCCTTGAATGAGGCTATGCGTGACTGGGTCACTAACATTGACAACACCTTCTACATCATCGGGACGGTGGCGGGGCCTCACCCCTATCCCGCCATGGTGCGTGACTTTCAGGCCATCATCGGCCGTGAGGCCAAGCAGCAGATCCAGGCCTTTGAAGGTCGCAATCCAGACGCACTGGTCGCCTGCATCGGTGGCGGTTCCAACGCCATTGGCTTGTTCTATCCCTTTCTCGATGACACCGAGGTGGCAATGTACGGTGTCGAGGCGGCGGGTTTGGGGTTGGAGACAGGCCAGCATGCGGCCTCTCTCAGCGCGGGCAAGCCGGGTGTCTTGCACGGTAACCGGACGTATTTGATGGAAGATAAAGACGGGCAGATCATCCCTACTCACTCAATCTCGGCAGGTCTGGACTACCCCGGCGTGGGCCCGGAACACGCCTGGTTGAAGGATGCCAAGCGGGCCAATTATGTCTCGGTCACGGACATCGAGGCCCTCCAGGGATTTCATGATCTGACCCGTATCGAGGGTATCATCCCGGCGTTGGAGTCGAGTCATGCCCTGGCCTATGCCAGCAAGTTGGCACCGACTATGGCCAAGGACAAGATCATCATTGTGAATCTCTCCGGGCGAGGGGATAAGGATATTCATACGGTGGCCCGGCATGAGGGGATACAGCTATGAGTCGCATTGCCACGCGTTTTGCCGAGCTGAAAAAGACGGGGCGTAAGGCCTTAATCCCCTACGTCACCGCCGGTGACCCAGGGCCCGCCACAACGGTTCCACTCATGCACGCCATGGTCGAGGCCGGGGCAGACATCCTTGAGCTAGGGGTCCCCTTCTCTGACCCCATGGCCGAGGGGCCGGTAATCCAGCGCGCCATGGAACGGGCCTTGAGCCACCATGTTAGCCTGCATCAAGTGCTTGCGATGGTGCGTGAGTTTCGCCAAAAAGACAGCAAAACACCTGTATTGTTAATGGGTTATCTCAATCCGGTAGAGGTCATGGGCTACCCCGAGTTTGCCCAGGCCGCCGCCACTGCGGGGGTGGATGGTGTCCTCCTGGTGGACCTTCCCCCAGAGGAGGCGGATGCCATGTTGGCCGCGCTGCGCCTGCATGACTTGGACATCGTGTTTTTGGTTTCGCCCACCACCAGTGATGCGCGCATCCAGCTTATTGCCAAGGCCACCAGTGGTTTTGTCTACTATGTATCCCTCAAGGGCGTCACCGGGGCAGGGCATTTGGATACCCAACAGGTGGCGGAGCGTGTAGGGGTAATCAGACGCTACACGAAAATCCCCGTTGCCGTGGGGTTTGGTATTAAGGATGCAAATTCTGCTAAAAAAATTGCGGCTGTTGCCGATGCAGTAGTGGTGGGAAGTGCCCTGGTTCGGCTGGTAGAGGACAATCAGTCTTCACCGGCGGACATCCATAAATCGGTTTGTGGGCTGTTAACGTCGATGCGTGAGGCGATGGAAAAAATAGGCTGAAACGGGAACTGTGACGGGGTACAATTTCAATAACCTTACCAAGAATATAATGGTGCTATGAGCTGGTTTACAAAACTACTACCTAGTCGAATTCGTACTGAGGGCTCCATCAAGAAGACGGTGCCCGAGGGTCTCTGGGCCAAGTGTAAGGCCTGTGGCGCGGTACTCTACCGGGCCGAGATGGAACGCAACCTCAACGTCTGCCCCAAGTGTGATCACCATGAGCGCGTTACCGCGCGCCAGCGACTCGCCATGTTCCTGGATGACGAGGTGGTGGAGGAGATCGGCGTCAACATCAAACCCATTGACGCCCTCAAGTTTCGTGATCTGAAAAAATATAAAGATCGTTTAGTGCAGGCACAAAAGGCCACCGAGGAAGACGATGCCATCGTGGTCATGAAGGGCAACCTCAAGGGCCTGCCCGTGGTTGCCGCGGCCTTCGAGTTTCGCTTTATGGGTGGTTCCATGGGTTCGGTTGTTGGTGAGCGCTTTGTGCGTGCCGTCAATGTTTGCCTTGAAAAAAACATTCCTCTCGTGTGTTTCTCTGCCAGCGGTGGTGCACGTATGCAGGAGGCACTTTTCTCGCTGATGCAAATGGCCAAGACTAGTGCAGCGTTGGCGCGCCTGAGTAAGCGTGGCATCCCCTTTATCTCGGTCATGACCGACCCGACCATGGGTGGCGTCTCCGCCAGCCTCGCCATGCTGGGCGATATCAATATTGGTGAACCTAATGCACTCATTGGTTTTGCCGGTCCTCGTGTCATCGAACAGACCGTGCGTGAAACCCTGCCAGAGGGTTTTCAGCGCAGTGAATTCCTTCAGGAGCATGGCGCAATCGATATGGTGATCGACCGTCGTGATATGCGTGACCGTATTGGTCGTATCCTGGCCATGTTGACTCACCGAATCGCTGCCTGAACTCACCCCGTATTGACGCGGGGATCGGGACCTTGGTATTCCTCCCTCAATGCGTTTTCAAACTCTCGCGGATTGGCTGCACTGGCAGGAAGGCCTCCACCCCGAGCTGATCGAACTGGGATTGGAGCGCGTGGGGCGAGTATTCAAACGCCTGCACCCAAGCCCACCTCACTTCAAAGTTATTACGGTTGCTGGAACCAATGGCAAGGGTTCCAGTGTTACATTGCTTCATAATATTTATTCAAACGCCGGATATGCCGTAGGTAGTTATACCTCACCACATCTGATCTCATATAACGAGCGCATCAGGATCAATACCGAACTGGCCAGCGATGAGTCTATCTGCGAGGCCTTTACGCGCGTGGATGAGGCCCGTGGCGATATCAGTCTGACCTATTTTGAGTTTGGTACCCTCGCTGCACTGGATATCTTTTATCGGAGCAAGCTGGATATCGCGATCCTTGAAGTGGGGCTGGGCGGTCGCCTTGATGCCGTGAATATCATCGATGCCGACGTGGCGTTAATTTCTTCGATAGGGATCGATCACCAGGCATGGCTGGGTAGTGATCGCGAGACAATTGCCCGAGAGAAGGCGGGTATCATGCGCGCCTCACACCCTGTGGTGTATGCCGACCCCGATATGCCCGAATCAATAAATGCTTATGCCAGCGAGATTGGGGCATCTCTGTATCGCTTCGGACACGATTTTCACATCGAAAAACTTCAGACCGGATGGCAGTGGCACTCCGATACAAAACGTATTTCAGGCCTCCCGATACCGGCAATGCGCGGTGAGCATCAATACAATAATGCCGCAGGAGTGCTCATGTGTGTGCAGTGTCTACAGGCCGAGATCCCTGTCGATACGCAGGCCCTTCGGGCGGGCCTATTGACGACCCAGGTGAGTGGGCGTTTTCAGGTCCTCCCTGGCGCTATCCCTATCATTTACGACGTGGCACACAATTCTGCTGCGGTAGAGCGCCTGGTTGAGATGTTACGCGCCTATGCATGTGACGGGCGTACCCACGCCGTATTTGGTGCATTCAAAGACAAGGATATCGCTGATATGGTGCAATTGATGGGGGAGGTTGTATCTGCCTGGTACCCCTGCACCTTACCCGGCCATCGTGGCGCATCTGCTCAGCTCATATCTGAGGTGATTAGAGCGAATCTCCCTCATGCACTGATCCATCCGGGCTCACCTGATTCGATGCACGCACTGAAGATGGCACAGGGCCAGGCGAGGCCGGGTGATCGCATCCTGGTGTTTGGCTCGTTTAGCACTGTGGCGGAGGCCCTGCCCAAGGGCATATAATCCCCTCTTCCCTATCTGGACCCTCATTGCGCTCGCTGTGGATAAAAGCCGTCTAAAACAACGAATTGTCGGGGCTATCGTCTTGGTCGCCCTGGCGGTGATCTTTATTCCCATGATCCTTGATGGGGGGCGTGATGAGCTGCCCATCTTTACGACGAATATTCCCCCCCAACCGGAGGCAATGAAGCCCCTGCAAGATATGCAACTGCCCAAGACGGCGGAGCCGCCGCCAGCCGTTGTCTCGCCAATGGCACGCATACCGATCGATGAGCACTCCCCGAAGGAGCTACCTGCGTCCCCGCCGACACCTCTGCCAGACACCAAGTCAGAGGTCAGTGACGCCAAACCTGCAACGGGTGAGGAGCCCAAGGCCTGGGTCGTGCAGGTAGGTAGTTTTGGCAATCGTGAGAATGCCTTGCGCATGCGCGACAAATTACGAGATAAGCACTTTGCCGTTTTTGTCGAGCGTGTTACGACCAAGGAGGGTGATGTGTTTCGTGTGCGCGTGGGGCCTGAGATACGCAAGACGACAGCTGAAACCATGCGCGATAAATTAAAGCGGGAACTCAAACTCGATGGTGTCGTAATGGGGCATCCCTGAGATCAGCATGAACTGGATTGATCTCGTCATTATTGTCCTGATAATTGTCTCGACCTTGATCAGTCTGATGCGTGGTTTCGTCAAGGAGGCGCTGTCACTGGCTGGGTGGATCATCTCCTTCTGGATAGCGCTTACCTTTGCCGCCGGACTGGGGCGCTTAATGGATACAACGATCTCAGACCCCATACTGCGTCTGATTTTTGCCTTTGTGCTGTTGCTAATTCTGAGTCTGCTGGCGACATCGGCAGTGAATTTTTTTGCCAATCATCTGGTTGAACGGGCCGGGTTTGCCGGTACCGATCGAACCATTGGGGTTGTCTTTGGTGTCATGCGCGGGGTTCTGGTCGTAACGGCACTGGTACTGTTTGCCGGGCTCACGCCGTTTCCCCATACCAGTACCTGGCATGACTCGTTCTTACTGTATTACTTCGAGGGCTTTGCGGTCTGGTTGCGCGATTATATGCCGAGTGGTGTCGCGAATAGCTTTAAGTTCTAGCAGTGACCAATAGCGGTTGAATTTTGTGTTCAAGTGCGGTGAAGGTGTCGCCGTTAAACTGACATCAGTGAATCGAACAAGGTGGTAGAACGATGTGTGGAATCATCGGTATCGTGGCGAAGTCCCCGGTCAATCAGGCCTTGTATGACGGGCTGACGGTCCTGCAACACCGTGGCCAGGACGCCGCCGGTATCATGACCAGTGATGGTGATCGCATGTATCTGCGCAAGGCCAATGGTCTGGTGCGTGATGTGTTTCAGGCCAAGCACATGTTGCGCCTGCAAGGGAACATCGGTATAGGTCATGTCCGT
>JAHEDA010000179.1 GCA_024641445.1 Gammaproteobacteria bacterium | reverse complement strand
TCCCTTCCTTTATTAGACGTAGGGCGACAACTAAATCAGGATTCAAAATCCATAGGCTTCCACCTACTACCGGTTGAGGATGCTCAAAGACAAGGTGAATTCCGATGGGTTCTTTGTCATTGCATTGATACAGCTCTATAGATGAGTAGTAGCCATCCTCATAAGCATACGGCTGAGCATCGTGACTGATTCCAATGCTACTCCAGCCAAGCTTCTCAGCGGCATCATGGTGCTCCGGAGGGAATGCAACAGAACCGCATCCGAAGTACTCACTTACGTAGCCTATATTCCGAACGTCACCTTTCTCGTCATTATTGGATGCTCTCAAAGGTACCCAAGTCGCACTAGAGAAAGTTCTACGAGTTTCTTTTGTTAGCAGAATCCAATCTTGATTCATTGATTAGGCGTTCCTAGGGCATAACAGTGTGTTAGACAGATATCTGCCTTTTACCTTGTTATATAGAATTCTGTAAAACAAGGTAAATTATAGAAAACCTAGCACAACATCCTGCAAACGATAAGCTCAACCGTCAGATCATTTTCAATTTGTTTATATTTTGGCCAGTTTAGACCAGGCCCACCTTGTACAGGCGTTATCGGTAGTGAGGGCTGTTGGGCGTCATGAAATCAGCCCAATCTACAAATCCAGGGTACTTTGTAGAAGGGGATCTTAGTATTTCCGAAAGCGAAACAACCAAATCTTGAACACCGCCTCGCGGATGATGGACTTGGACATTTTGGAGACACCGCCCTCGCGGTCGGTGAAGATGATGGGGATCTCGACGGAGCGAAAACCTTTCTTGTTGAAGATATAGTTGAGCTCAATCTGGAAGGCGTAGCCGTTAGAGGTGATGCGGTCGAGATTGATGCCCTCCAGCACCTGACGTCGGATCATCTTGAAGCCGCCGGTGACGTCATAGATAGGCAGGCGTGTAACCCAGCGGGCGTAGATGTTGGCGAAGTAGGACAGCAACAGGCGATGCAGCGGCCAGTTGACCACGCTGATGCGGCCTTCAATGTAGCGCGAGCCAACCACTACATCGGCGTCCTTGATCTTCTCCAGCATGATCTTGAGATATTTTGGGTTATGGGAGAAGTCAGCATCCATCTGCACCACGTTGTCCACCTTCATCTCAACCGCACGCTTGAAGCCCGCTACATAGGCGGTGCCCAGGCCGAGCTTGCCTGCGCGTGACAACAGATGGATCCGTGACTCTTTCGCCGCTAAGTCGGTGACGATCCTGGCGGTACCGTCGGGTGAGTTGTCGTCCACCACCAGGACCTCCAGACCGGGGTCGATCGCCAACACCTGCCCAATGATGGCGGCGATATTATCTTTCTCGTTATAGGTGGGGATGATGACCAGGGTTCGCATAGTGGGAATCTACCAAATTTTGTTGTGCGATTTTACTACTGTTTGTTGCCGTGGTCTGCCGTTGCACCGAAATATCGCTGTGTAAACGGGCAGCCCCCCATCGGCAGACCAAAGCGGTTGCGGTAGTACACATCCCTTAGCGGACGCAGGACCTGTTCTTGATAGCGCTCGTAGCGGAAACCTTCACCGACAAACACCGTAAAGGCGCCCCCCTCGACCCGGATGATCTCGCGCCGCGACCGGGTAAAGTAGTCCTGCCGGGCCTCAGTGTCGATCTCGCCGATGTCGATCATCACCAGCGACTTGCCCGCTAGCAGGCGCAGGTCCTGCCACTGGTCATATTCACGGCCGTTATCGGAGTCGCTGAACAGTACCCCGATGTCACGCTTGCAGGCATAGCTCAGGATCGACGAGGGAGTATTGAAGCTGGTGAAAATTGGCTGATTCGAATAGGGTGCCAATGCCGCGCAGACCTTTTGCGGGTGCAGGGCAATCACAAAGTCCGCCGAGTGCTGCCAGCCCTTGAGCTTGTCCCAGGGCATCACCAACAGGGTCGTAAACAGCACGATCCACAACCCGGCATACCCCGCACTCCACTGCAGCATGCGACGCCGTGCCTGAGCCTTGTCGATGAGGGCATACAGTACAAACACGAAGGGTGCGAACAGTAACAGGAAGTGCAGCCCAATGACCGTCTTCAGCGAGAGCAGCGCCATGGCGACACCGCTGACCAGCGCGACCAGCGCCAGATACCACGACAATGGCTGTTGCAGTGAGACGCGTTCACGCCACAGGTACCACAGGCCCCAGGGTGTCAGCACGATCAGCAGACCCAAGAGATAGAAACCGAGGGAGGCGAAACCCTGCGCGTGCGCGCCGAAGATCGAAATATACAGGGTCAGGTTGACCCAACAGTGCATGTAGTTGGCGTAGACGTGTTGCAAAACAAAGGGCGATGCCGCCAGCAGTGTGATCGCTAACACGGGCAGGCGCCTGCGTCGTTCCGACAGCAGGGCATAGACGATCACACCCAGCAGCGGGACGACGATCAGATACTTACTGAGGAAACCCAGCCCGAAGGCGACACCACTCAGCACGGCCCAACGCCATGCGTTACGCTGAATCGCCTCATAAAAGGCCCACACCCCCAGCAACACCGCGAGCAGGGCGGGGGCATCGGTACTGATCAGAAAGGTGAGCACATAGGAGGGCGACAACACAAACAAGAGCGCGGCAAAGCGACCACCCGCTGCGTCGGTAATCGCGGCGGCAAAGCGATACACCACCCACACCGCCGCGAGCGCCGCCAGCAAAGCCAAGGTGCGATACCAGCTGATGGAGTCGGAGACATACGACATCAGGTGCAACAGCCACGCGATCATGGGTGGCTGATCGACATAGACCGTGCTCAGGTGTTGCGCCTGCAAGGCGTAATAGGCCTCGGCGTATTGCGCCGGGATAAAGATCGTGAACAGTAACTTGGCGAGGGTAACCGCCAGCAAGGCGTAGAGCAGGTGTCTTTTGCTAATCATAATCACTGCTGTCTCATTAACATAACTGCAAAATAGGGTAAGTGTTTGGCTCAGTAACCGCTTAGTCCAGTCGAAGACGCTTTTGACATGAAAACAGGCGATGCCAAAATGACTTGCCTATTGTGCTCCCCTCACCCCAAACCCTCGGCCTTGACTTCCCGCATCACCCTAGCTCCTCCATCCATGGAGTCGTCTACCGTCAAGCGGCACCGAGGTCCCGGAGGGAGAGAGTTAATGGGGCAGCAGTGTAATCATATCTACCATAAGTCATTACCCGATAGGGTGAGAGGCCAGAGTCGTGCGCACTGGCCTCTCATCGTCACGGTGACTGCGGCGACATCTGGGTGTCCGTCTCGCCAAAATACTTCTGCGTAAACGGACACCCCCCTACCGCGATCTTGCGGCGCGGGGTGTAGAAGGCGTCGCGCAGCTGCGTCAGGACATTCTTTTTATAGAGCGCATAATTGAAGCCCTCACCGATAAAGATGGTGAAGGGCGCACCCTCGACCTGGATGATCTCGCGGCGTGAGCTGGAAAAATACGGTGCTCGGGCATCGGTAGCGATCTCACCAATGTCCACCATGACGAGTGACTTGCCCTCAAGCTTTGTCAGATCGGTCCACTTGTCGTATTCACGCCCGAAGCTGGAGGTACCAAAGAGCACGCCGATATCGCGCTTGCACTCGTACCCCAGGATCGCGGCGGGGGCATAAAAACTGGTAAACAAAGGCTGGTCCTTGTATTTATCCAGCGCGGTGCAGATGCCCTGCGGCTTGAGCGCAATCACAAAGTCCGACGAGTGCTTCCAGCCCTTGACCTTGTCCCACGGGAAGACCAACAGCGTGGTGAAGATCAGGATCCAGACCGCGGCATAGCCGTAACTCATGCGCAGCATCCAGCGCCGTGACTTGTCCGTATCGATCAGGCCATACAAGGCAAACAGGAACGGCACAAAGATCAGGAAGAAGTGCAGACCGATGACCGACTTATAGGACGACAGTGCAAACAGCAGCAGACACACCACGGTGATGATGGCCAGATAGCGCGACAGCTCGGTATTTACCAGGCTGCGATGGCGCCATAGGTACCACAGCCCCCAAGGCGTCAGCACCAATAGGGCCTCGAAGATGTAGAAGGAAAACGAGGCCAGCCAGGGATAGCCGCCCTCTCTTATATATAGGTGAAAGTTCAGCGTCTCCCAACAATTGAGGTAGTTGTAATAGAGGTGGTGGGCGACGAACGGCAGAGAGCTCAGTAGCGTGATCAACAGCAGGCGCAGTCGCTGCGGTCGATTGCGCCACAGGGCAAACACCAGCACCCCGACCGCCGGGAACACCACCAGATACTTGGTCAGGATGCCGAGGCCGAAGGCGACACCACTCAGCACCGCCCAACGCCAATTATCCTTGTGCGCGGCGACAAAGAAACTCATGACCCCGATTACGATCAGCAGTAGCAGCGGGCCGTCACTGCTGACGAGGAACATCAATATATAAGAAGGGGAGAGGATGAACAGCAGGGCGGCAAAGCGCCCACTCTCGGCATCGGTGATCTCACGGGCCAGCCGATAAATAACCCAGGTAGCCAGCAGCGTCGCGCCAATGGGTAACATACGGTACCAGGCGATGTGATCGCCGAGCAGCGACATCAGATACAAGACCCACCCCACCATCGGCGGGTGATCGAAATACACCGGACTCAGGTGCTTACCCCAGAGGACGTAGTACCACTCGTCGTAATAGACCGGGAAACCAAAACTGAAAAATAACTTGATCAGCGTTACCGTGGCCAAGGTAATGAGGAAGTGTCGCTGACTTATCCTGAGTTCTGGCATGAAGAAACCTCGATGCTATCCAAATCGTAGCTAAATAGTTGTCGGTAGCTAATCAGTAGCTAAATAAGTATTTCACCGCTCAGTGTGTCACCACTGACTCGTGGGTGTAAATCCCGTAAGTCTCTACCTGCTTGGGGGTGACCCGCTCGACGCGCTGTTGTAGCACCCATTCACCATAACCAGGAACCGTAATGCTGTCGTCGAGGCGAGAGTCCGGGTCACTTTCCCAGCGCACATACACACAGGGCTCGCGATCAAGCAGGCCACGCCGTTGCCAGATCACGTATTGGTGAATGATTGAATTGGGGTCGGGGATCACGGCATCCACATCCTTAAGCTCGAAGGCAAGCGATGCCGCCAACAGGTGCCAGTTAGCCATGACCACACAACCTGGGTGCCCCTGTCTCTGCTCGGACAGGACATTCTTTACCGCGCGCCCCAGTACGGGCCAGTTATAGGTATTGTTGATCTGACTGTCTGGCACGGGAATGCCCAATTGGCGCGCCTCCAGGGTGTAGCGCAACAGATTGGTCAGTCCGGCTGACAGCAATACGGTTATGACAATCGTTGCAACCTTTACTCGCAAGGCAAGACCGCGCTGCCCCCACCTGGCCAGCATCCCGCCGAGCAGGATTG
>JAHEDA010000178.1 GCA_024641445.1 Gammaproteobacteria bacterium | reverse complement strand
GGACCTCGCCCTACGCCCCTTCAAAGGAAAGTTTGCGCCGTTTCCCATTCAACTCACAAACAGCGAGGGGAAGCGGTTCAACATCTCTGACTATCACGGTGGCGTCACCGTCATCAACTTTTGGGCCACCTGGTGTCCACCCTGTGTCGGTGAAATTCCGAGCCTGAATCGCCTGCGTGAGGCGATGCAGGGTGAAAACTTCCACCTGATTTCCATCAACTATGCAGAGGATGCCGGGGCCGTTCGTGCCTTTATGCAACGCGTACAGGTAGATTTTCCCGTCCTACTCGACCACGATGGGCAAGAGGCGGCTAAGTGGAAGGTGTTGGCCATGCCCTCAACCTTTGTGATCGGTACGGATGGACAAATCCACTATGGCGTCAATGCTGCCATTGAGTGGGATGCCCCCGAGGTGATTGCCACTATGAAAAAACTTGCCCATCCGGAATGAATCACTTACTTGCACTATGATCGAAGGTCTGAAACACTGAAACTATACTTTAGTTACTGGCGGCCTCGACATGGATAAATCACAGCATATTAGTGCCTTCAATATCGCACAAGGGCGCATACTCTGTCGAAAGTACGAGGTCATTGAAAAACTTGGATCGGGTTATGAGGGCGAGGTCTATTTGATCCGTGAACTCGAAACAGATATCGAAAGAACGGCCAAGATATTTTTCCCGCAGCGAAATATCAAAGACAAGAATCTACTCTTCTACGCCAGGAAACTACACAAGCTGCGCCACTGCCCCATCGTCATCCAGTACAGCACACGCGAGACCATCATCTTTCGTAACCAGAATGTGAGCGTCCTGATCTCGGAATACGTCGAGGGGGAACTCCTCAGCAAGTTTATTCAGCGTCAGCCGGGCAAACGGCTACAACCCTTTCAGGCCGTACACCTCTTGCACGCACTGGCCACGGGCATGGAGGCAATTCATACCATGGGCGAATATCATGGTGACCTACACAGCGACAATATTATCCTGCAACGCTTTGGTCTGAGTTTTGGAATGAAGCTGGTCGATATGTTCTATGCCGGGGCCCCAAAGAAGGCGAATATTCACGACGATACCATAGACATGATCCAGGTCTTCTACGAGGCCCTCGGTGGGGTTAAGCACTACGCCAAACAACCAAAAGTTGTAAAAGATATTTGCTGTGGACTGAAACGCTCGCTCATCCTGAAAAAATTCCGCAGTGCAGCACAACTAAAGCGTCACCTTGAGACGCTGGTTTGGGATGAATAAGATATAAAAAATGTCGCTGCATTCCACTCTTATCAGCCTATCCCAGACCGATCTTGAACAGGCCGAATTATTTGACACCGAGTTTGGGCACTTTGCCTTCTACACCCACCGTTCACCTGACAAGATCACACCCAATGAGGATGGCCTGGCGATCATCCCGCTCTCTGCCGAGAGTGGCGTGCTGGTGGTCGCTGATGGCCTGGGCGGTCAACCCGAGGGAGATGCCGCCTCCCATATCGCCCTGAGTTGTATGCAGCAGCGTCTTGCGCAGGTAAGCGAAGAAGGCGGGCTGCGTGAGGCCATCCTCGATGCAATCGAGACGGCCAACGAAAAGATTATGCAAAAGACCAGCGGCGGTGCCACTACCCTCGCCGTCGTCGAAATTCAACAGAATGTCATTCGTCCCTATCACATCGGTGACTCCATGATCCTGGTCACCGGGCAACGTGGTCTGGTTAAACTGCAAATTATCGCCCACTCACCGGTAGCCTACGCGGTTGAGGCAGGCCTGCTCGATGAAAACGCGGCGGTACACCATGAGGAACGCCATCTCGTCTCCAACATCGTTGGCGCCACGGATATGCGCATAGAGATTGGTGCAAACCTGCATCTTGATCGGTGCGATACCATGCTCATTTCCAGCGATGGGCTGTTCGACAATTTGTATCCGGAAGAGATTGTAGAGATTATTCGCAAGAGACCCCTGCGCGAGGTCGCGACAAGATTGATTGAGCTATGTCGTACGCGCATGCACGGCGGCATGACAGATGGGCAACCGAGCCATGCGGATGACCTGAGTTTTATTCTGTTCCGCCAAAAATAATTTGAGGTCGAACCACTGGTCCACCCTCCAGTATTATCGATTGGCCGTAAAGAGGGCCCGCCTCGGCGCGGGATACCCTTCAATTGTCCGCGACGCATCCCGTGGGTCAAGATAATCCGCCAGGGATTCAAACCGCATCCACTCAGTCGAGCGTTGTTCCTCTACTCGGGTCTGAGTCACATCGACCAGCTCGATATCGCGATAGCCACAACGTTGTAGCCAGAGATACAGGGCATCGGTGGAGGGAATAAACCAGACGTTGCGCATCTTGGCGTAGCGATCCTGGGGAAGGAGTACCTGACGTTGATCACCTTCGATTACCAATGTCTCCAATATCAGTTGCCCCCCCGTTCGTAGACACTCGCGCAACTCTATAAGATGATCCAGCGGTGAGCGGCGGTGATACAACACCCCCATCGACAGGATGGTATCAAACTGACAGCCTGAATTGGCCATGTGCTCAATCCCTAGCGGGATCACATAGGCGGGAATATCCATACAATATTGTTTAACCGCATAGAACTGCATATTAAACAGCTGCGTCGGGTCGATGCCCAAGCAGGCCTCGGCACCCTCACCGAGTAGACGCAGGCAGTAGTAACCATTCCCACTCCCGACGTCGAGGACCCGTCGCCCTGACAATGGTGCCAAGGCCGGTTGTACCCGCGACCACTTCCAGTCGGAGCGCCACTCGGTATCAATGTGTATTCCAAAGAGGGAGAAGGGGCCCTTACGCCAAGGGTGCAAGCTCATGAGCTGTTCGCGCAGCTGTACGAGCTGCGTCTCGCTGGCATCTGACACATCACCGATGCTAACGATGTCACGGTTGAATTCAAGGTGCTGTGCCCGGATTGCAGGCATCTGTGCCAGTGTCTCTAACCAGCGATCGAGATCACCATGGGGCTGTCCCGCCAACTGCCGTTGCAGGCTCTCGGTCAGAGCAGCACTCCCCACACGCGCACACCCCTCCAGCATGTCCTGCTGAATCGTCGTCGCAGTGATCATTTAATCGCTAACATGGAGGAAAAATTCAGGCACTGAAACCAGCGAAAGACTTCACGAAATCCGCACGCTTGCAGTCGCTCCCGGTGAGCCTCCCAGGCCTCGGGTATCATTGCCTTCTCCAGCGCCGTGCGTTTCTGACTGACCTCAAGCTCTGAATAGCCCTGCATTATCTTGAAGCGATGATGCAGGCCGACAAGTTCCTCACCCTCAATACCTTCGTGTGCGAGTTTCTCTGACAAGACCACGACGCCGCCGGGAACCATTCCGGCATAGACTTTTTGTAATAACTCCATACGTGCTGCTGGCTCGATGAATTGCAGGGTGAAGTTCAGGATCACCATGGAGGCATTCTCGATCGGGACATTACGAATATCATCGCACAGCAGTCGCACCGGGGTCGGGTGGCCATCTTTCGTGAGATATGTCTGGCACTGCTCCAACATTGCAGGGGAATTGTCTACCGCAATGATCTGACAGCCTGGGGCGTGCAGACTCTGTCGCACCCGCAGGCTGGCGGCACCTAGAGAGCAGCCCAAGTCATAGATAGTCGTATTGGCCTGGGCATAACGCTGAGTGATCACCTCCAGAACCTGGATGATCACGCCATACCCCGGGACGGAGCGGTTAATCATATCGGCAAACACCCCTGCTACCTTTGCATCAAAGGCGAAGTCGGCGATCTCACTCAAGGGAGAGGCGTAAAGGGTATCGCGTGGACGTGGGGGGATCTTGGGGTAGTGGCTACTCACGGGGTCGATTTTAACTGAACCGACAGGGCGGCAATATCCTCGCGTCGCACCTCAAATGAAAATTCTCCCCCACGCACCCGCTGGGTCAACCAGAGGTAGTCTTCATCGGTGCGCGCCAACAGGCCCTCATGGACCAGGCCTGACTTGGTCATAATCTGAATACGCTGACCAACATGCGCGGTCGCCTCCTCGAACGTAATCGCCTGACCAGTGATTTTCGGTGCCTCGGGCACCGTTGTTGCCGGGGTTGGGGCGGCTACCGACCCCTCGACTATTATGGATGGACCAGGCTGCGACTCCGGTGTGGCATTGCCGGGCGGGGCCAGCGCAGGATGCTCATGACCTCGTGCCATCTGGGATTCCTCCTCATCCATCAGGGCCCGTTGCGTAACCTTGCCACGGTTCGAGGCAGGTTCCGCCACCGCGCTCGATTGGGGCTCCGGCGGTGTCGGCGGGGGGGTGGGATTTGAAGAAGATGAGGTGTCGCCCGCTACGAGCCCCGACACCACCGGGGCATCCGTCAGGGCCATCGAGCGTCGAGCCAGATCGAAGGAAAGATACCAGGACCCGCCGAGCGCGAGGATAAAGATGACGTAAGGGATACGCGCATCGGCCCAATACTTGATGGCAAAAGCCAAACCAGTGATGGGCGCCAGGACAAAGATCGCGATGGACCAAAAGATATGGCGCTGAAACCCCAGCACCAGCAGCCAGATAAAGGCCCCCAGGGTGACTAAGGACAATAGCGTCACGACCTGCCCCTGTACTGCCAGCGTAAACATCCTGAGCGACCTCCTTTTCCCCGCGGGAATCGGGTGCATTATGGCAAAAAAACCGCCACAACATGGTCTTAATGCAATCTGGCCGCAGAATTACTAAAAATAAGCCTACTGGCCAGGGTCGATTTTCAGTTAAACCATGGAGAATCAAAGCCTTATAGGTATTTCCTAATAATCTTCTACCGCGAATGGCGCAAAATCATTACTGAAATTTGGGGCCTTGCTGCCGATATATAGCGGACACGAGAAATTTGTAACATTGCGGTCATAACCCGCACACACCAGCCCATCCATGAAGATGGGCAAACAATCTGAACAGGGCAGATGAAAAACGTAAAAATAATTATTGCTGACGATATGGGGTCGATGCGGGGAATTCTGAAAGGCGCCTTGATGCAAGGCGGTTTTACCGATTTCACCGAAGTCGATAATGGCCAGCGCCTGCTGGAGACCTTGCGTGGTGGGCGTTTCGACCTCATCATTAGCGATTGGGATATGCCCAAGATGAGCGGTCTGGAGGCACTAAATGCCGTTCGGGCCGATGACAGGCTCAAAAATATCCCCTTCCTCATGGTTACCGCCAATGCGGTCAAAGAGAAGGTCGAGACGGCGATTCAGGCCGGTGTCGACGATTATCTGGCCAAACCGTTTCAGCCCGAAATGTTGAACATCAAGGTCAAGCGCCTGCTGACCCTGGCCTGGAAGGAAAAGAAAGAGAAACAGGCGCAAGCCTAGCTACGGATACATCCACTCATAAAAAAAGGGCCGTCACTGACGGCCCTTTTTATTGCACGGTACCGATGAACCTAG
>JAHEDA010000177.1 GCA_024641445.1 Gammaproteobacteria bacterium | reverse complement strand
GCGGTCTCCGCATAACAGATGTCATAGATATTGAAGCTCAGCGTCTTCGTGAGATTGTTAAAGCCTTGCAGCTTGAGTTTTTTATCCGCAGTTTTCAACGGCCGGTGTCCCCAGTTACTCATCGATACCCGCGTGCCGCAGCACGCCCTTACTTATCCCCGCAGGGGCCAGTGGAGGATGAAAGATCATCTGCACCACCGTCCCGGCCGGGTCAAAACAATAAAAACTCCGCGCCCCGTCCCGATGGGTCTTGGGTTGAGTCTTCATGGTAATCTGATTCTCCACAAGAAACTGATACCAGGCGTCCACGTCCTCGGGGGTATTCAGGATGAAGCCAATATGGTCGAGGCGTTGCGGGCCACTAAGTGGCTCAAGCATGCGATGCAGGGCCACATTGTCATTGCCAGAGGTGAGGTAGACATTGTCCGGGTCCGGGCGCCATTCAACACGCATACCAAGGAGGTCGATGTAGAAATGTTCGCAGGCCTCCAGGTCCTCGACATAGAGGGCCACATGGCGCATACCGGCGGTGGCGGCGGGTCGCTGCATGGACAGGTGCTCTCCTCTCGTGTACTGGTCCGCCCACGGCGGAAAGCGGCACATTGTAACGAAAACAGACCGCCGGGGTTAGCTTTTTGCGAAGACCTGGTCCCGGACACTGGCCCACAATGGCTCACCAAACTGGCGCCGCAGGACCTCGGCCAGACCGATTGAGCCCCGCCCAAGGAGTCGATTGTGGAAATCTCCCAGACTGAAGCCCGCGTGGTGAGTCCGCAAACGGTCACGGCTCGCATTGATCAGGGCCCAGCCCGTGGCGTAGCCCATGGGCACACCCGGTGCGTGCGTATACCAGGCCAGTTCAGCCTTGGCCTGTGACCGGCTAAAACCTAACTCGCGCACCATCCGGTCCACCGCAACGTCCAGTGAAAGATCGCGACAGTGCAACTCCACGTCCAGCATCACGCGTAGGGCGCGCCAGAGTCGGTCCTTGAGGAGGACGAAACGCGACTCCGGCTTTTCCAGAAAACCCTGTTCCTGCATCAATTGCTCACAATAGAGTGCCCAGCCCTCGTAGAGGGTGGCGGAGGCATTAAGCAGGCGTGGCAGGGTGCGGGAGCGTGAATTCAGATTTGCAGTGACAAACTGCAGGTGGTGACCGGGCCAGGCCTCGTGCACCGAGGTATGAGCGATACCGACACAATGATGTTCGGCCAAACCCGCCGAGGTCTCCGGGGGAGTCACATAGTAATACCCCTGCTGGCGTGGGTCCTGCGGGGCGGGTTCATAGTAGGCCGCGAAGGGGATCTTGTGACGTAGAAAGACCGGGGTCTCCATCACCTGCAGTGACTCCGTAGCCGGCATATTCACCAAGCCCTGCGCCTCCACGAACTCACGCGCACTCTGCATGGTATCGCGGTAGGTGGAGAGGAGTTGCTCGGCTGTGGGGTGGTCCTGGCCAATGCGTGCCTCCAGCGCCGCAATGTCACCACTGCCGCTTAACTCCCGCGTCACCGCCTCCAGTTCCTGCCGCGTGGTATCAAACAAACGTCTACCAAAGTCGTGCAGGGTGTCGGCATTGATGTCGAGGCGATGGCGATATTGCAACACGCGATCAAAATAGCCTCGACCACAGGCAAAGCTCCCCGCTGCGCGAGGAGCCAGGTCGGTCTCCATGTAACGTGCGAAATCTTCCAGTGCATGCGCGGCATCTTCAAGCAGCGCATCAAGATGCAGCCCCATAAGCGTCGGATGTTGTCGCAGCCCCCGCAGATAGGCGGCGCCCTGAATTGCCTCCTCGTGGGCAGACTCCAGCCACAGTGGCGGGATGGTCTCCGGGCGGACCTGTAACTGGGTACGGGCACCGCGCAGATAATTGGGTATCGCCTGTAGGCGCTCCTTGATCGCACGGGGCAGGTCTGACACCTCGCGCTGCAATAACTGATAGATGGCATAGACGGGTAGAAATTGCCCCGGGTCACGCTCACGCCAGTCACGCTCGTGCAGGGCCTCCAGCTCCAGCAAGGCCTGACCACGCATCAACTCCAGGTCGATGCGCGCATCTTCATCGTATTCACTCAGCGGTTGCTCATCAAAACTGTTGATGAGTTTTTCCTGCAACACCATCAGCGCGGCGATCTGATCGTCGTCATAGGGCCGCAGGCGATCACTGTAACCATAAATACCCAGATCAACGGCCTGTTCCGGGTGAAATAGCAACCAGGTCCGGTAAAACACATCGATCAGGTGGGCCGCGTCACTCATGTTATTCAACCCTCACGGATCTCAAAATCGTGTGTGACCACTGCCACCTTACCGAGCATGATGGAGGCTGAACAGTATTTATCGGCTGAGAGCTCCACCGCACGTTGTACAAGCTTCTCTGCGAGGTCCTTACCGGTAATGATGAAGTGGACATGGATCTTGGTGAAGACCTTGGGGTCGGTTTCGGCACGTTCGGCATCGATCTCTGCCACACAATCGGTGATCGCCTGACGCGATTTACGCAGGATGCTTACTACGTCAAAGGCGGTACAGCCACCCATTCCCAACAAGAGCAGCTCCATCGGGCGTGGGCCAAGATTTCGTCCACCGTGATCCGGAGGCCCGTCCATGACAACCGCGTGACCACTCTCGGCCTGTCCCATGAACGTTACTTCTTCTACCCACTTCACTCTCGCCTTCATTGCCCGCTTACCTCTAAGTATCAATAGCCACTGGGGCCATTATGCACCACCGACGATAGCTTAGTCCCCTGCCGCAAACGGAATAGAAACACCCGTGGCGTCAAGTCAGATAGATTTAACTTGCGGCGGGATCGGCATTTTCCATATACAATAAGGGCTCACCCTTGCCACCTGTCAATTGCGCTGGTATATAAAGGGTCACATTGGCGACGCCAGTTAAGGACAGACTTATGGCCATCAGCATTAAACCTCAGCCAACCGGTATCACCTCTCTGGATCGGTTTCTGGAGCTTTGTCACCGCCGTCACTATCCCGCCAAGAGCGTCATCATCTATGCCGGCGATAAACCCGAGGTGTTGTACTTCATCATCAATGGCTCTGTGAGCGTGTTGATTGAGGATGAAGACGGTCGCGAGATCGTCCTGGCCTATCTCAATAAAGGCGATTTCTTCGGTGAGATGGGTCTGTTCGACGAGGCGCGTAACCGCAGCGCCTGGGTCCGCGCCAAGACCAGCTGTGAACTCGCCGAGATGAGCTATACCAAGTTCGGCACCCTTTACAAAGACCATCCCGATGTCCTCTTCGCCATGGCCTCGCAGATGGCAGCGCGCCTGCGCCATACCAGCCGCAAGGTCAGCGACCTGGCCTTTATGGATGTCACCGGCCGTGTCGCCCGTACCCTGCTCGACCTGTGCAAACAACCCGATGCCATGACTCACCCCGATGGTATGCAGATCCGCATCACCCGACAGGAGATCGGACGTATCGTCGGCTGTTCGCGTGAGATGGTGGGGCGGGTATTAAAGGGGATGGAAGAACAGGGCATCATTTCGGTCAAGGGCAAGACCATCGTCGTCTTTGGCACCCGCTGAAATGCATCAAAAACTTCTGCTTGTAGGTTGAGCTAAGTTTACGAAGCCCAACTGACGATCCGTGCAATGTTGGGCTTCATTACATTCAGCCCAACCTACCGCTAGCTACACGCTACTTGAATTAAACAACTCCGCCAGCCTGTAGGTTGGGCTGAGTTTGCGAAGCCCAACGGACCTTCCGTGCAAGGTTGGGCTTCACTACATTCAGCCCAACCTGCCACTAGCTACACATCGCTTGAATTAAACAACTCCGCCAGCCTCTCACCCGGATCGTCCGCTTTCATAAAGGCCTCGCCGACGAGAAAGCTATTCACCCCGTGCTCACGCATACGTTTGACATCCACTGGGGTATGGATGCCACTCTCGGTGACGACAATGCGTTCGGCGGGGATCTGCGCTAACAAATCTAAGGTGGTATCGAGACTGGTGGCAAAGGTCCGTAGATTACGGTTATTGATACCAATTAGGCGTGTATCCAGCCTCAATGCACGTTCGAGTTCATCGGCATCATGCACCTCCACCAGCACATCCATACCGAGTTCATGGACAAGGTCATTAAGCGCCTGCATCAACCCGTCATCGAGGGCCGCCACGATGAGCAGGATACAGTCGGCACCCAGCGCACGCGCCTCGTAGACCTGATAGGGGTCGATCATAAAATCCTTGCGCAACACCGGCAACGCACATGCCGCGCGCGCCTGCTGCAAATATTCATCACAACCCTGAAAAAAATCGATGTCCGTCAGCACCGACAGACAGGTTGCGCCATGGCGGGCATAACTGGCGGCAATCTCGGCGGGATGAAAATCGGGACGTATCACGCCCTTACTAGGTGAGGCCTTTTTGATCTCGGCGATCACGGCGGCCTGGCCTGCCGCAAGCTTCTGCTCAATACTCTTTACGAAACCACGCGTCGGTGAGGCGCGTTGAATTTGATCGCGCAGTTGCGCGCTCGAAACCGCGATCGAGCGAGCCGCCACCTCCTCTACTTTACGAGCGAGGATTTTTTGCAGTATATCGGGGGGATTAGTCATGGTTCACTACTTTTATTTCAGCACGTCAATATCGAGCATGCGAATACGCAAAGGCACATCGCCGCTGTACTGTTCACACCCTCTCCCCAGTGGCACCTCGTGCCGCTTGACGGTAGAGTATCGGGGTGTGGGGATCAAAATTGATAACTCATTGCACTGCTGTCCCGTTAACTCCCTCTCCCTCCGGGAGAAGGGATGGGTAAGTATCTACAATAGCCTAATTTCATGTCTTCTACGCACTCATTCAAACTATGTATTCAGCATATCAGAGGCTTACGAGGGAGCAAGGTTACGTTAACGGAACACCTGTGCAGGCCATGAAATATTTCAAGCGCTCCTGACGAAACCATATCTAATGCGTTACTGTATCCACCTCACCTCGATCAAAAAGAATTCGATACCGCCACCAACTGCTCGAGCTTGGCCTGGGCCGCGCCGCTGTCGATGGCCTGTTGTGCCTTCTGCACGCCCTCGGCCAGGCTCGGGGCAAGCCCGCAGACATAGATCGCGGCACCGGCATTGAGGGCCACGATATCCCGCGCCGGGCCAGACTTACCTTGCAGCACCGACTGCATGATGCTCAATGAATGTTTGGCATCCGCCGCCTTGACCTGGGTAAGGTCTGCGCACTTGAGTCCGAATTGTCCCGGCTCAATCGTGTAGCTGGTTATTTTACCATCCAGCAACTCCGCCACGCGTGTCGGGCCACTGATACTGATCTCATCCAGGCCATCGTTGGCATGCACCACCATAACGTGCCGACTACCCAGTTTTCCCAACACCTCGGCCAGCGGTTCCAACAACTCGTCAGAGAAGACTCCCAGCACCTGATTCG
>JAHEDA010000176.1:3681-5455 GCA_024641445.1 Gammaproteobacteria bacterium | reverse complement strand
TTCTGGGTGACGTACGTGGTATAGGCCCCCAGCATCATCAGTTCGCCATGAGCCATATTAATCACGCCCATTACACCAAAGGTAATCGCCAGGCCTACAGCAATAAGTAACAAGACCGTCCCCAGGCTAATTCCAAAAAAAGTGGTCTCGACGAAACTGTAGAATTTTAACCTCGATTCAATCTGTTTCAGGGCACCTTGCGCCGCCCGCTTGATTTGGATATCCTCACTGCCGCTTAAAACATTATTCAAAACATTCCGCGCCTCTGGCAGCAGGCTTGTCTCTAATAACGCAATCGCAGATAATTGACGCACCTTTTCGCTGCTGCCGGCATCACTCATCGCAATCCCAAGCTGCATTAATTCCCGCACTCTTTTATTGGATTCTTTCGGCAGTAACTTACTCAATCTCGCAGCGCCTTCCTCATCGATATTGCTTACCACATCCTGCGCCGCATGAATTCTGGTATTTACATTATCACTACTAAGATTTATTTCCGCGACAAGCCCCCTCAAGGCACCCCGCAGGCTATTATTCGTATTAATTTTTTCAACGCTGTCATCACCATAGACGCCAAGAGTGTCCCCGGTGATTGCATCAGTAAGTTTATATTTCGAATCAGCTTCTTCTGCAATCGCGATTTTTTTGTTTTCATCAATGAAATAAAGCTTGCTATTGAGCATAGCCACCAGCACTGGCAGCACCCTTTCGTCCTTCAGTGCTGCTAACGATTCAACGAGAGTCGTCTTTTCGCTGTAATTCGCCTCGACCAACCCATTCAGTAGCTTTGTGAATTCGCCAGACCTCACCTCATCCGCAGTAACAGGTGAGCCAGTCAGAAGTGCGACGGTTAAAACAATGACGGACTTGAATAAACCGCTAAGCTTTATATCCATCTATTTTTTCATCCATATTAAAATTATTTTTTTCTATTGCTATACTGCTCATCGTAAAAATATAATTTTTTAAAAAAGGCGGGCGCATTCGCACCCGCCTTACTTACACTTACACACAACAGTTACTTATAGTTCTGTCCGGAACACTTCTTGGTTTTTGTATTGTAGTTACCGCACATAATCGGTGGTGTCCAGTCAGAAATGGTATCTTTTGAACCCGGCAGAAAATTTGACCAGGCATCACCAGGAACTTCCTTCTTGGTCTTCCATACCACATCAAACTGACCATTAGACTGGATCTCACCTATAAAGACTGGCTTGGTAATGTGATGATTTTTCAGCATCGTTGCCTTGCCACCGGTCAGGTTAGGCACTGACAAACCAATGATAGCCTTCGCAACCTTGTCAGTATCTGTGCTACCTGCTTTTTCAACAGCCTTTACCCACAGGTTGAAGCCAATATAATGAGCTTCCATAGGGTCATTCGTGACTCGCTTGTCGTTCTTTATATACGCATGCCACTCTTTGATGAATTTGGCGTTCTCCGGAGACTTAATGCTCATGAAATAGTTCCATGCCGCAAGATGTCCCAGGAGGGGCTTGGTATCAATACCCGAGAGTTCTTCTTCACCGACAGAGAAGGCCACAACTGGAATCTTCTCTGCAGAAACACCCTGGTTACCCAACTCTTTGTAGAAAGGAACGTTGGCATCGCCATTGATTGTTGAAACGACCGCAGTCTTCTTGCCTGCCGAACCAAACTTCTTGATATCGGAGACAATGGATTGCCAGTCAGAATGGCCGAACGGGGTGTAGTTGATCATGATATCCTTCGAACTAACACCCTTGGCCTTTAAATAGGCTTCAAGGATTTTATT
>JAHEDA010000176.1:0-3671 GCA_024641445.1 Gammaproteobacteria bacterium | reverse complement strand
ACGCGGATATACATAATCTGTTCCCGCCAGGATCCAGCGCTTTACGCCGATATCCTTCATCAGATAATCAACAGCAGGAATCGCCTGTTGGTTAGGTGCTGCGCCAGTGTAGAACACGTTCTTGGATGACTCTTCACCCTCATATTGAACAGGGTAGAACAAGAGGCCATTTAATTCTTCTACCACAGGCAGTACCGACTTACGCGATACCGATGTCCAACAACCGAAGATTGCCGCTACTTTATCTTTCTCGATAAGACCACGGGCCTTTTCTGCAAATAAAGGCCAATTCGAGGCAGGGTCGACTACCACTGGCTCCAATTTCTTGCCTAACAGACCACCCTTTTTATTTTGCTCGTCAATCAACATGAGCATTGTATCTTTCAGAGTCGTTTCACTGATAGCCATAGTCCCTGAAAGTGAATGCAGGATGCCAACCTTGATCGTGTCTGCGGCCATTGCCACGTGAGCTGTGAAGAGCCCCCCCGCAATGACTGATGCGCCTAATACCTTTCTTAATACTTTCATCTTAATCTCCTGTAAAAATCAGATAACTCCATGGTATTGAATATCACCCTTACAAAGGCACGCTATAGGATAAGACAACCAATGGATCTTTTGCCTTTGGCGTTGCATCAATCTTGTTACCAGAGGCACTACTAATCGTCCATTTGAGGTTTTTGGCTACTTCGAAACTTACATTAAGATCACTGTACTGTTCGGCCGCAGCACTGCTGCTTGTTATGCCGTAGTGGAAACCTACTTTACCCATTGCATAGCCCAGACTGTAATACATGTAACTGTTATTCTTGGCCGCATCAGCATTGATAAAGGTGTCTAGGGTAAAGTCAGCATACGAAAGATTCACAACATACTCTGTTACACTTGAGTCACTAATACTTTTGGCATTTTCAGGATAGAGGTAGGTCGCATAACTCAGACCATAACCGAACTTGCCTACCGCACCTTTATAGCCGCCATACAGGTCTAACTCCATATTCGAAGTTGCCTCACTGGATGCCCAGGTCCCGATGGAAAAACCATTGCCAAAATCGTAACCGATACTACCCGATACAGATGGGCCACCACTCTGGTCGAGACCACGCCACAGATACATGGAATTGATCGCCAAATCAGAGCTCATACCTGCTGCACTAGCAGATAATGGCAGTACTGTCATACCCGAAATTGCCATTGCAGTTGCAAATGCCACTGGGGTGATTTTATTTAGAACTTTCATTGCGTGTTCTCCCGTTCGTGTATCAATTAGTTGAATATGTAGTGTGTTTTACAATTCGATGGCACTGTGTTTTTTTGTGAACACTTTCGTGACAATCGAATGACAAGGGGAGTGCATGGGACGTGCCATCCTTTAAATACACAGATAATACAATGAGTTATATATTTTTTAGGAAAATTACAGATATATCTATAAGAGGCATTGCACTCATCCTGTGCATTGTTAGTCCAATAAGATTATTCATGATAAAAACTGGTGCAGCCACGTAACACAAAAATACCCTCCGAACGTTGGAGGGCTCAAAATGATAAACAAACTACCTGTTATGCCGGAACAGTCAACATCCCGTGCCCAACAACGAAATCAATGATCTTTTCAATGCCAACGCCACTCTTTATATTGGTAAAGACAAAGGGTCGGTCACCACGCATTTTTTTGGCATCACGATCCATTATCTCAAGTGAGGCTCCTACATAAGGCGCAAGGTCGATTTTATTGATTATCAACAGGTCGGAGCGTGTAATACCCGGGCCGCCCTTTCGTGGAATTTTATCCCCCGCAGAGACATCAATGACATAAAGGGTCAAGTCAGATAGCTCCGGACTGAAAGTTGCGGATAGATTATCACCACCGCTCTCTACTAATACCATATCGAGATTGTGGTGACGCCTCTGTAATTCCTCGACGGCGGCAAGATTCATGGATGCATCTTCCCGGATAGCCGTATGTGGACAGCCACCGGTTTCGACACCGATAATTCGATCCGCCGACAATGCCTGGCTCCGCAATAGAAATTCGGCATCCTCTTTGGTGTAGATATCATTGGTCACAACCGCTATTTCATAGATGTCACGCATTTTTTTACATAGCGCGTCAACCAGCGCTGTTTTACCCGAACCAACTGGTCCCCCAACCCCTACACGTAGAACCTGTTTTTTCATACCTGCCTCATCTCATGAACGAAATAATCTTGAATACTGTATTTCATGCTGCGCACTCGACATGGCAAAGCCAGGTGCCAGCATACCGATATCATCATCCGTACAAAGCAAGCCATGTTCCGCAGATGTCGCAATACACTCACTCAAGACAGATAGAATCCGCTGCCCGGCACTTTGTCCCAGCGGCACCAGTTTTATCGCAGCAGCAGCCTGGGTCTCACTCCACATCCACAAGAAACCTTCTGCCGCCATGCGCAAATCAATTTCCCAGTTGGCGCAGGCATAAGCGAACGAAGCGATATAACTCAGATTACCCTCAGTAAGGGCATGATTCGGTTGAATTCCCATACTCGGAAATACACGCAACATCGCCGCACCAAGCTGGATATCTTCCAGATATAACTCCGATGACTCACGCATAGCGAGAATCGTTTTGTTCCAGGTTGCAAAGGCTGGCCAGTCCCTCTCCCTCGCTGCAGCATAGCAACGCACCAATATGGGTACTTCTGTTGTAGAGATCACCTGCTCTAACAGACCCTGAATCCAGTCCAATGCAGTGGTCTCGTCTCTGACCCAGCCAATTTCAACGGCATACTCTTGCGCCTGTGAATAGGCAAAGGCGCCAATAGGTAAAGTTGGGTTAATCAATTGCCAAAGTCTGATATGTCGATTCTCCATCATCAGGACTTTTCCATTCAGTGTTGATGACCATGGTTATAACTATGACTGTGGCCATGAGCACTATAGGCCCCGCCTTCCGGCTCAAATGGTGCCTCTTCGATCTTAATCTCCAGTCCCAAACCCCTGACCATATCGTCCAGCACATGGTCATGCAGGTACCGCAACCAACCGTCACCTATCTGCAGTGCGATATGGCGGTTACCCAAGTGGTAACAGGCGCGGGCGAGAACCAGATTATCTTGATGTGATACCGTACTGACGGTTTCAGGTGCAGCCTCGACCTTGATAATCGATCCATCTTCTGCACGCAGGCAATCACCGCTGCGGAGCAATTCGCCACGATCCAGCATCAAACCAACTTCGCGGCCATCCTCTAGTGTTGTCTTGAGGCGACTTTTCTGCCGTAGCTCAAATGGCAATTTGAGCGTGCCTTGCGATTCGGCGTCTTTATGGATACGTTGAAATATTTTTAACATAGCATCTCGTCAAAATAGAAAATAACGTTGCGCCAGTGGTAATACGCTGGCGGGTTCACAGATCAGCAAGTCACCATCGGCGCGGACTTCATATGTCTGTGAGTCCACTTCAATTTTCGGTTGATAGGCGTTCAACACCATGTCCTTTTTACCGATTGAGCGTGTATTGGCTACTGCGGAAATCAATTTCGTCAGGCCCATTTTTTCTACGACGCCATTTTCAGACGCGGCCTTGGAGACAAAACTGATACAGGTAGCGCTACGCGCCTTGCCCAGTGCGCCAAACATTGGCCGGTAATGCACAGGTTGTGGCGTGGGTATAGAGGCATTGGG
>JAHEDA010000175.1 GCA_024641445.1 Gammaproteobacteria bacterium | reverse complement strand
TTCATGGCCGTGCCCTTGTCTGTTTGTACTTCCACCGTGCAGCCGGCACAGCCGCCTACGGCGCAGGCCATGAATTCCTCCAGCGATACCTGGCAGGCGAGTCCAAATTCACGCGCGAGTGCGGCCACTGCCGCGAGCATAGGGTGTGGCCCACAGGCAAACAGCTCAACTTCATTTCTCGCTTTATCATCCAGGGTGTTGAGCCAGGCGCGCGCGAGGTCGGTGACATAACCGTCCAGGCATCCGGGGTAGCCCTGCCTGCTGGCCAGGCGTGAGGGGATGCCCCAATCCTCGAGCAGGGGCATGGCGGCGATCACGCCATCGGGCATGCCAGGTAGCATGAGTGTGGACGGTTGGGTCTTAAACGGAAACGGTACTTCGGAACCCATGATCACAAATGGTTTAATTTTTTCCTGCCGCAGCGAGTCAGCGAGAAAGATCATGGGCGGAATACCGACACCACCACCAATCAGAACTCGGCGGGGTTTGTCGGCGTGGACGACAAAGGGGGTCCCGATCGGCCCCAGGATGCTGATGATCTCACCGGCCTTGTGTTGCGATAGCAAGGCGGTGCCCTCGCCGAAGGCCTTATAGAGAAACTCCACTTCACCCCTTTGTTTATTCACGCGCATGATCGAGATGGGTCGGCGCATGGGGCGGAGGGCGTGCACGGTGATGTGAGCAAAACTACCGGGTTTGGCATGCGCGGCAATCTGCGGTGCATGCACCGTCATGATGTGCTGATCGCCAGGATGCGCCGTGTGTTCCAGAATCGTGGCGTCCTCGACAAAGATGGTATCGCGATGGGGCTTGTGCATGGGGTCGTTTCCGTTACAGCGTGGGGATGTCGCGTAATTCATAGGCGAGCTTGCCACCTAGCAGGGTGTGAGTAACACAACCCTTCAGCGACCAACCATTAAAGGGTGAGTTGTGGCCGGCGCTGAGCATCTCATCGCTGGCGAAGGTCCAGGAATGTTGCGGGTCATAGATACAGACATCGGCAACGCTACCAACGCCCAACTGTCCGAGCTTGAGCCCCAGTATCTCAGCGGGTTGGATGGTCAGGTGCGCGATAATCTCGCTGAGACTGGCGTCACCATCCTCGGCCAGTCGCAGGCTCAGGGGTAACAGGGTCTCCAGTCCGGAGATGCCGGGCTCGGTCATGGCAAAGGGTGCCAGCTTGGCATCGGCATCGTGGGGCTGGTGATCAGAACAGATCGCGCTGATGCTGTTATCGGCAATCCCCTGGCGCAGTGCCTCGCGGTCACGCTGCGAGCGTAGCGGTGGGCGCACATGACAGTTGCTATCGAAATAGCCGATGTCGATATCGATTAGATGCAGGTGATGGGTGGTGACGTCACAGGTAACCGGTAGGCCATCGTGTTGGGCGCGTTTGATCATACGCAGGGCATGTGCGGTGGAGATGTCGCAGAAGTGGGTGCGCACACCGGTGAGTTCGACCAGCATCAGGTGCTGTGCCACCGCCATGGTCTCGGCGGCCTCCGGTATTCCGGCCAGGCCAAGGCGTGTACTCACCGCGCCCTCGTGGGCGCAGCCCCTTTGTGCCATCACCGGGTCCTCCGGGTGTATAAACAAGGTTAGACCGGTGTTGGCGGCATACTCCATGGCTCGCCGCATGATCTGCTGATTGAGAATCGGGGCGAGGGCATTGCTGATCCCCACACAGCCGGCGTTTTTGAGTGCCAGCATCTCACTTAGTTGCTCACCCTTGAGTCCACGAGTAAGTGCGCCAAGCGGCATAACGCGGGCATAACCGGCTTCGTCATTGCGGCGTGCAATCAACTCCACCACGGCCGGGGTATCAATGACCGGATTAGTGTCGGGGGGGAGACACAAGGTGGTAATGCCACCGCTGGCGGCGGCACGCGTCTCGCTCTCGATACTCGCCTTGTGGTCCTGACCCGGCTCGCGCAGGCGTGCACGTAGGTCGATGAGACCGGGAATGACGTTGCAACCGCTTGCATCAATGACGCTGTCGGCGTGAAAACCCGTGGGTCCATCACCCACGGCAACGACGTGGCTGTCCGCAATGTAGAGGTCATGGGTGCCATCGATATCGTTGGCGGGGTCAATCAACCGGCCGCCCTTTATAAGGATGCGCATTACACCGCCTCCTTGATTTCGCCGCCTGGATTCCGCCCGAGCACCATCGACATGATGGCCATGCGGATGGCGATGCCGTGCGTCACCTGTTCGAGGATGACCGACTGTGGGCCATCGGCGACGGAGGATTCGATCTCGACCCCGCGGTTGATGGGGCCCGGGTGCATGACGATGGCATCTGGCTTGGCGAGTTTTAACTTTTCGCGGCTGAGACCATAACTGCGGAAGTATTCTTCCTCGCTCGGTAAAAAGGCGCCCTGCATGCGTTCGCGTTGCAGGCGCAACATCATCACTACATCCACATCGCGCAGTCCCTCATTCATATCGTGATAGACATGCACACCGAGGTTTTCGGCGTGCGAGGGAATGAGGGTCTTGGGGGCGATGACGCGTATCTCCGGTACGCCGAGGATATTCAAGGCGTGGATCTCGGAGCGCGCGACGCGTGAGTGCAGGATGTCGCCGACGATGGCGACGCGTAACTTGGTGAAGTCTTTTTTGTGGCGGCGGATGGTAAAGACATCCAGCATACCCTGGGTGGGGTGGGCATGACTGCCATCGCCGGCGTTGATGACGCTGATGTGTGGGGCGACGTGTCCGGCAATGAAGTGGGCGGCACCGCTCTGATTGTGACGCACTACAAACATGTCACAGTGCATGGCCTCCAGATTGTGCAACATGTCGAGCAGGCTCTCGCCCTTGCTGGTGGATGAGGTGTTGATGTTGATATTGAGTACATCCGCCGACAGGCGCTTGGCCGCGAGTTCAAAGGTAGTACGGGTACGCGTGCTCGGTTCGAAGAAGAGATTGACGATGGTCTTGCCGCGTAACAGTGGCACCTTCTTTACGTTTTGCTCACCCACCGTGGCAAAGTTTTCGGCGGTGTCGAGGATGTCAGTGAGTATGTCGCGTTTGAGACCTTCAATAGTCAGGAAGTGACGCAGGCGTCCGTCTGAGTCCAGTTGGATGTCGTGACGCTTCACGTGTTCTCCTGGGGTTGAATACGATTCAGACTCAGGGGGGCAGGACCCGTGAGTTTGATCTGTTCACGTTCGCCCAGGTCCATGTGCAGCCCGGCGACGTCGGCGCGTATTGGTAACTCGTGGCCACCGCGCTCCACCAGCACCACCAACAGGATGGAGGCCGGGCGCCCGTAGTCGAAGATCTCGTTCATCGCCGCACGGATGGTACGGCCGGTATGCAACACGTCATCCACCAGGATGATGTGTTTGTTGTCGACACTGAAAGGCAGGCTGGAGGGTTGCACCTGTGGGTGCATACCAATGCGGGTGAAGTCGTCACGGTAAAAGGTGATATTGAGGCTGCCGAGTGGCTGCGTCAGCCCGAGTTTTTTATGCAGGGCCTCAGCCACCCAGACGCCGCCGGTATGGATGCCGATCATCAACGGGTCGTGGATGCTCCGCTGGGTCAGGCTGGCTTGCAGTGTCTGCGCCATCTGGCCGATGAGGGCCTCGACGCTTGCGGTATCACTCATGAAATCAGGCAGTCCCCTGTTGTTCCAGCCAGCCTTGGAGTATTAGCTGGGCGGCAATTTTATCAATTTCGGCCTTGTGCTGGCGAGGATTAACACCACGCTCGCGCAGAATTTCCTCGGCGGCGTAGGAACTGAGGCGCTCGTCCACCAGCTCTACCGGCACATTGTACCGGCCCTGAAGCTGATTCCCAAAGCGCCGTACCACTATAGTGAGTTCATGCTCACTCCCATCCTGGTTCAGGGGGAGTCCCAATACCACCAGCGCCGGTTTCCACTGCTGGAATAGCCGCGTAATAGCCTCCCAGTCTGGTTTGTCCTTGACCGCCGCGAGGGTAGTCAGGGGGGTGACGGTGCGGGTGAGTTCTTGCCCCACCGCGACACCAATACGCCTACGGCCGAAGTCGAAGGCGAGCAGGGTGCGGGGTTTGTCAGGCATGCCCGATGTCGCTGGAAATCAGATTGAGCTCTACCCCAATCAGGGCGGCGGAGGCGGCCCAACGTTGCTCAACCGGCAGCTCAAACAGGATGGATTTATCGGCAGGTCCGCTGAGCCAGGCATTGGCAGCTAGCTCGCCCTCTAGCTGATCTTTACCCCAACCTGCGTAGCCGAGGGCGATCAGATAGTGTTGCGGACCCTTGCCTTCGGCAATAGCGTGGATGATGTCCTGCGACATGGTGAGGGCCAGATCATCCGACACCTTCACGGTGGCCTCCCACTCGCGTGCGGGGCTATGCAGCACAAAACCGCGCTCGGGCTGTACGGGGCCACCCTGATAGATCGGTGTGCGGGTGAGTGGGGTATTGGCGGTCTCCAGCTCCAGCTGTTGCAGCATTTCACCAAGATTAAGGTCCAACGGCCGGTTGATCACCAGCCCCATGGCGCCCTCCTCATTGTGATCACAGATAAGGGTGACGGTGTGGAAGAAATTGGGGTCATTCAGCGCCGGCATGGCGATGAGAAAGTGGTTGGTGAGGTTCACCGAGGTCGTCATGAAAACAAGTATCGGGTAGCCACTGGCTCTGTGCAAGCGGTCTTAATTTGAAGAGGTCTGCAAACCGCCACCATTTTTGAATTCCCAGATCCGTGGGATGTGCAGCACGTCGGTGTCCTTGAGGATATCTTTGGGTAAGGGTGGGAAGGGGGCAGACAGACGCACGATGCGTTGCGCCGCGCGGTCAAGTACGGGCGAACCGGAGGAGTGCAGTACGCGCATGCTGTAGAGGCTGCCGTCGGGATTGATGGCAACGTCCAGCAACAACTTGCCGGTGAGATTTTGTCGCATGGCCTCCGCGGGGTAATTGATGTTGCCTATGCGTTCAACCTTGGCGCGCCAGGATTCCAGATACGCCGCATAGCGATACTCGCGGGCATTGGCACCGGTGAGATAGGTGTGATGGGGTGTCTTCACAAAGGCCTGTTTGAGGCGGTCGATCTCGGAGGAGAGGCGGGCGATCTCGCGGCTGCGCTCAAATAGTTGTGCCGCAGTCGGGCTTTCGGGTTGTTTCGGTAAAGGGATCTGTTGTTCGCGGTTGGCCTGCTGCACCGGGCTCTTGTCGACAGACATGATCTCCTGTTTCAACTGTTGCATACGAATCGGCGGGGGTGATATTGCCGGTGCACTCTGCGGTGCAAAGCCATCATCCTGGGTTGGCATCGAGTTTGAAAAGGGGCTGGCCGGGCGGACCTTGTTGTGTTGTTCATCACCACCACCGAGCTGATTGGCCTGGGCAAGATAGTCGGGGTTGTCTGGACTCTTGTCATTGCGGTTATGGACCAGCGTGACCTCCATCGTGGAGAGGGTCTGCGGGTCCTTCAGGTCTTCGAGGTTAAAGCTCACCCCCAGTATG
>JAHEDA010000174.1 GCA_024641445.1 Gammaproteobacteria bacterium | reverse complement strand
GGTTGATTTCATCTACCAGTAACACGTCGGCGAACACCGGTCCGGGGATCAGCTCAAACTTGCTCTGGCCGGTGTGATAGATGTGAATGCCGGTGATGTCCGAGGGCATCAGGTCTGCCGTGCACTGCACGCGTTTGAACTTGCCACCCATCTGCGCGGCGAAGGTCTTGGCCAGCAGGGTCTTGCCCAGACCGGGCACACCCTCCAATAGGATGTGGCCGCGTGCGATCAGTGCGATGGTGAGGCCGTCGATTATCTCGGGCATGCCATAGATGGTCTTGCCCAGTTGCTCGCGGACGTGTTGGGTGATTTGCAGGACTGCGCTCATGATAGTTGTTCCCTTATCTGGCGAATGGTTCGTGAGAGTGTAACAAGGTTGATGGATTTACTGGCCACCACGCGCGCGTGCAGGCGCATGGCGTGTTCGAGTACGCTGGCATCGACATTACTGCGTGTGCGCAGCACGTCCCAGACAGGCTCGCCGTTGATCGGCAGGGCATAGTAGCCGCGCACCTCATTAAAGAAATACTGCAACAGGCGCTGTCCAACCGCAGCGCTGCGCAGGCGGCGTGCAAAGAAATTGCCCAGTATCTGCACCTGTTCGATCAGGCGCGGTGCGCCCAATCGGTTTGCCACGGGCATGAAGCGATTGGTGTGGCCCATGACGTAGACCAGCCACAGTGCCAACAGGAACCACAGGCTGTGGTGCAGGCGCGGGTCGCCGAAGAAGGTCTGTGGGTCATAGAGAATGGATAGGCCCTGATGCATGTCATCAAAGATGACATAACCAGAGCCCTGTGTCGTATAGGCCACGAGGTTGCGCAGGAGCAAGGCGTTCTGTGGTTCGCTGAGGCGATGATTACTGAAGAGGTCGGTAAAGCGTGTCACCCACAGATTGCCCTCACCCGCGCGTGCCTGCCACAGCGCGGCACCGTGATACTCCTGGTCGCGCATCAGCACCAGCGTGTTGTGTGCGGTGTCAGCATTGCTGGTGAGGTGCCAGTTGCGGCCCTCGCTGTCCAGCCACTCGGCCTGGACCGCCGTGAGTCCCTCGGTCAGCGGGTGTTGAAAGCTGGGGGCCAGATGCAACAGGTGCCTCGCGGGTGCCCTGGGTTCCTCTTTCTTTTTCGGCTCGGCAACGGGCTTGGCCTTGGCATTCGCCGGTTTCCTGGTTTTCTTCGGTATGGGCTTCGGTTTGGGTCGATGCTCATCGATGCCATAGCCAAAGCCAAAGCGGTCAAAGACCTCATGGATGGAACTCACATTACTGCGGGCGGCCCACTCCGGCCAGTCGCTCATCGCGGTGAGGACTAACAAATGATTTCCCTGTGCCACCCACTCCTGTAACTGTTGCAACTCCAGGTGGCGTGCCTGCACCCGCAGTGGTAGTGAGAGCACAAGCAGGTTGCCGTTGCTGGGGAGGCGTGCATCGGTGGTCAGTGCGGTATAGCGCTCGCGCAGGGAGATGACCTTGTTACCCGATTCATTAAACCAGCGCCAGGCCGTCTTGAGGCCATATTTACCACTGTCCTCCGTGGTGGGTATCGAGATAGCCTCCTCTTTGGGCGCGGGTGGTGGCACCATCAGGACTGCCATCACAAAAAAGGCGAGGCCGGCACCCAGGAGTGTAATCAGGCGGTCCTTCATGTCTTGGCACCGACCTGTGTATCCAGTTGCAGGATGAGGGTCTCCACACTCGCGGTCGTCGTATCGTCGGGGGCGTGACTGCCGTAGAGGATAGGTTCGACATTCTTGATTACGTGTTCAAAACCTTGTTGCAGTGTCGAGTTCATTGCGAGCTGTTGACATAACTCCGCGTTGGTCAGGCTATCGCGGTTGGACAGGTCTTGGGTCTGAAATAGGCGATCCACCAGATATTGAAAGAGTGCGCTAATCCTGTCGCGTCCGCTGAGTTGCATCACATCCGTCAGTGTCCGATGCGCTACCGTGTGGGCCGCTACGCCTGGTTGGTGCTGTCGACGCAGACGACGCTGTTTAAAGTAATTGCTGATCGAGGCGGCGCGTAATTCGTGATAGAGGAGATAGGCCGCCATAATGAGCAACACCGCGACGGACCCCTTGAAGATGGCCTGGGCGGTATCTTTTGGGATGTCGATCTTGTCGATGAGTTTGCCGAGCCAACCCGGTTTATCACTCTCCGAACCGAAGCGTTGCCTCAGCCATTCCAGAAAACGCTGCCAGTAACCGGGTTCTGCCTTTTTTTCGGCGATGGGGGCATACACCTCTTTCTGGATCGCGACGAGTGCATCCAGTTTGGGGGAATGGTCATCGGGTGAATGCGAGACAGGCTTTTGCAAGAGATGGCGTAAATCGATTACCTGCCCAAGGGTAAGTGTCTTCCCTGTCCTCGGTTCAAGGTTGCGCCCGAGTTGGCTGTGTGAAAAGGCCTCGATCTGTGGGCAGGCCTCACGGATAGATATCTTCTTACTCAGATCAATCTCGTGTTGCTGTTGAATCACCCTTGTGAGACACGCGGTGAGGTCGCCGTGCGCCCACGGCCCTGCAGCGGAGGCGGATGAATATCCGCCACCAAACAGAACCAGTAGAACAACCCGGATCAGGCGCTTATTTGGCGGAGCTGGCCTGAATGCGTGCTGCAAGATCACCACCTTGTTTACGGAGTTTCAAGTCATTGTAGTACGGGATGATCATGGCAATAAAGAACGGCATGATGATGATAGAGATGATCTGGTTCACGGCATCAAGCGAGGAGATAACGATAGGGTTACCACCCGCAAGGATTGCCACCAGAATACCAACGGGCACCAAGATCAGCATCAGCACGATGAAGGCGATGATATACACCACCGTGATGTAGAGGGAGGTGCGCCACCAGTTACCCCAGATCAGATTATGGCTGCGCTTGATACCCGCAATTGGTCCGACGTCCTCCATCACCATAATATACATGCCGAACATCAGCGTGATCATGAAGATGAAACCCGGGATGATCAGTGCGACGAAGCCCAGCACGATGATGAGAAAGTACAGCAGGACCCAGATGACCACCGGAAAGAACTTGCGCAGACCGATGGTAATGGACTCGCCCAGCCCCATGCTGCTGCCATTGGCCACGGTGAAATACTTGGCCGTGTAACCGACGGTCGCGGCGATGTTAACTACCATCAGGCCCACAAACATCATGATGGCGGAGCCACTCAGCATGGCCGCAGGGTTTGCGCCACCACTGTAGAGGGCCATCAGGCTGCTTACAAATATGCCCAGGATGGCCAGGTTGGCGAGTAAATTCACGCCGAGGAGTCCGAGTATGTTTTTAAAACCGGCGCGAAACAGTTTGAAGCCCGAATCCAGTAATTGACCTATCCCTTGGGGTGTAGTGGGTAGTTGGTACATGATGGTTCCCTCTCTCGTTATTGTGTAATCCTCAAGGTTATCGGCAGCGGCAGATATCCCTCCAGCCCTGTTGGAGTATAGCAAGCCCGTTATCACCTCCCGGGCATTGGCCAAATTTTGACCTTGCCCGCGAGACTTTGCGCTAGAATAGCCGCCTTTTGCAGGACAGGATTTACCCAAATATGTCGTTCCTAAAGGAAATGGCCCGCCGCCGTACCTTTGCGATCATCTCGCACCCGGACGCTGGCAAGACCACCCTCACTGAAAAGTTGCTCTTGTTCGGCGGTGCCATCCAGCTCGCCGGTACCGTCAAGGGCCGCAAGGCCGCGCGCCATGCCACCTCCGACTGGATGGAGCTGGAGAAGCAGCGCGGGATCTCCGTGACCTCGGCGGTCATGCAATTCCCCTATCGCGACTGCATTGTTAACCTGCTGGATACCCCCGGTCACGAGGACTTCTCCGAAGACACCTACCGCACCCTCACGGCGGTGGACTCGGCCCTGATGGTCATCGACTGTGCCAAGGGTGTTGAAGACCGTACCATCAAGCTGATGGAGGTCTGCCGCCTGCGCGATACCCCCATCCTCACCTTTATCAACAAGCTGGACCGCGAGGGTCGCGACCCGGTGGAGGTCATGGACGAGGTCGAGGCCATCCTCAAGATCCAGTGTGCCCCCATCACCTGGCCCATCGGCATGGGCAAGCGCTTCAAGGGGGTATTCCATATATATAACGACGACATCCACCTGTTCAGCTCCACCCATGGCGGCAAGATCATGGAGGGTGAGGTCATCAGCGGCCTCGACAACCCGCGTCTGGATGAAATACTTGGCCATGACGCCAAGGAATTCCGCGACGAGATCGAGCTGGTAAAGGGCGCCAGCCACACCTTCGATAAGCAGGCCTTCCTCGAGGGGCGCCAGACACCGGTGTTTTTCGGTTCCGCCATCAACAACTTCGGAATCAAGGAACTGCTCGATTACTATGTCACAGTCGCCCCCTCACCGTTACCGCGCAAGACCCTCACGCGTGACGTCAAGGCCGACGAACCCACCTTCTCTGGCTTTGTCTTCAAGATCCAGGCCAACATGGACCCGCAACACCGCGACCGTGTCGCCTTCATGCGCATCTGTTCCGGCCAATACACCAAGGGCATGAAGATGCACCAGGTGCGCACGGGCAAAGATGTGAAGATCGCCAACGCCATCACCTTCATGGCGAGCGAGCGTGAAAACATCGAAGAGGCCTACTCGGGCGACATCATAGGCCTGCACAATCACGGTACGATTCAGATCGGTGACACCTTCACCGAGGGTGAAGACCTCAAGTTTACCGGCATCCCCAACTTCGCGCCGGAGCTATTCCGCCGCGTGCGCCTGCGCGACCCGATGAAGAACAAGCAGTTGCAAAAAGGTCTCGATCAGTTGAGCGAGGAGGGCGCCTCGCAGGTGTTCCGCCCCATGAACAACAACGACCTCATCGTCGGTGCCGTGGGTGTGTTGCAGTTCGACGTGGTAGCCTTCCGCCTCAAGTCCGAATACAACGTCGAGGCCAGCTTTGAGGCGGTGAACGTGCATACCGCGCGTTGGGTCGAGTGTGATGACGAAAAGATGCTGGAGGAGTTTACGCGCAAGAACGCCGACAACCTCGCGCTGGATGCCTCGGGCCTGTTGAGCTATCTGGCCCCGACCCGTGTGAATCTACAGCTCAACGAGGAGCGTTGGCCGGATATTCAGTTCCGTGCCACACGCGAGCACTGACGATAACTCCATAGAAAAAAACTAACCCGGTCTTGGCCGGATTAGTTTTTGGATTTGCTGTGATAATGTCGCAGGGACAGATTCAAATTACCTCGCGTACATAAAATAATGTTCCGACCCAGCTTTACTACATACTCAACGCATTAAGAAACCTGATAGCGTCTTCAGACGATTTCGAGGGCACGTCCACGTGGCCACCACTTACTTCCACGAACTCTTTCTTCACGCTGGATGGGATAGCTTCATAAGCCTTATTTTGATTCGTTCGAGATACTTCAGCCTCATTGGTTGCGCTTATCCACAAGACATTGGTGCCTGGTAAAATCAGTCCAATATTG
>JAHEDA010000173.1 GCA_024641445.1 Gammaproteobacteria bacterium | reverse complement strand
GCCATGACCGCGCACCACCACGATGGGGTGATCGGCCAGCATCGCCGCGACGCGTGGTGCAGTCTCGCTTTGATAATCACCATACGCAATGTTGAGCACTGGCACGCTTTGGCCAAAGTAATACTGGCCCTCGAAGTCGGGCGGGTAGTAGTCCTTGCCGTTGAGGGTGAGTGCGACGGTGTGCGGTCCATGGCTGTGAAGCACGGCGCCTGCCTTGGGATTCCTTTGATAAACCGCGACGTGTACACCCGCATCGTGTGATGCGCCTTTACCCAGCGTGCCGTCAATATGGCAGGCGACCAGTTCCTCCTCGCGGAGTGAATCTGCGCAGGCACCGGTGGGTGTCACCCAGATCGTCTCACCCTCACGCACCGAGGCGTTGCCACTGTGCGAGTCATTCAGGCCATATTGGCGTAGCCAGTGGTAGTGTTGAATGAGATCTGTTTTGATGCCCATGCTGCTGCTCGGTGATCGCTAGGCTTCGGTGCCAAGGGCGGTGGACGGAGAAATTATTTCTTTTGTTCCTGTAGTTGCTGCTGGCGCTTGGGGCAGGGGACGGTGCCGTAACTACAAAAGACGCAGTCTTCGCCACGCTTGGGGATGACTGACATGTGGCACTTCGGACATTGCCAATTGGCCTGGTAAAAATCGGTGGGCATGCTCTCTTCTTTTTTAGTCTTGCAGACCGGGCAGGTCATCACGGACTTGGTCAGAATGGTCATTATTCAATCTACCTCGCCACCTCATGCGGTGGTTTTGTGGTTGCGATGTATTCGATGCCCTCTATTATAGGGCAACCCTCGTTGCCCTGGGTACACTGACTGAGTAATCCACGCAGCTCATCACGTAGATGCGAAAGCTCTTCGATGTGTGACTCGATCTCATCCAGTTTATGTTGCGTGATTAGCTGGACATCTCCACATACCTCGGTGGGGTTATTGCGCATGTCCAACAACTCTTTGATCTCGTGCAGACTGAAATTCATCTTTTGTGCGCGACGGATAAATTGCAGGCGGGTGATCTCTTTCTCGCTATAGCGTCGGGTACCCGAGGGGGTACGGTTGACGTTGGGCAACAGGCCCAGCTTTTCGTAATAGCGCAGGGTGTCCACCGAGAGGTTCAGTTGTTTGCCGATCTGGCCAATGCTGTACAGAGTCATAGAGCACCATAGATGATTTAGGTTATTAGTGTTCGCAAAGTGTACAGGCTGGAGTTAACTCCAGGTCAAGAGAATTGTTGTAAATATCTATGGGTAATTAACTGACTGATATACTAGGATATTGATGGGTTTACATCACGAGGCGGACATTTCGTTTTTATCGACATAGCCCCTACAATGGCGGCTCGACTGTGAGACAAGACATCAAAGATGCAAACACGATACTCATTAATATGTTGGTCTGTACTGGTTAGTCTCTATTACCCGCCACTCCAGGCTAGCGAACCGGGCCATTGGTTGGCGGACCTGACGCTAGAGAGTGGTAATACTGAGCTGCAAAAGCAGAATGGCACCCTGAGCACACCGCAGGAGAATATCGCCCGTGTGGGTCTGGGCTACGATGCCCTGCTCAATGAACGCTGGCGATTTGTCTCGCACGTCGCAGGTCGTTATAGCAGTATCGCAGGTTCCTCTGCGTCGAGGCAGGGCTTCCTGTCTGCGCTAAGTACAGAGAATGGACTCAATGCGGGTGACGCGACCCTCGACAGTTTGTATTTCAGTTATAAGCGAGTGGAGGATAAAGAGATCCAACTCGGTCGTATGCAGTTGAAGGTGACGCTGCCCGGTGTGAATCGAAAATCACTCTCACGAAATGATAGTGTTGGTACACAAATCACCTGGACCGATGGGATGCGCTTTGCCTTTAAGGACGTTAAGGGGTGGCAGAATCAGGCCGTGTTTGCCTATTCCTCTGCGGAGGGTAGTAGCACGGTGCAGCGTGCACCCCTGAGCCTTAACACAGACTCTACACGTTGGAGCGCCTTCTTTGCGGGTGACAAGGTGGTGGAGGATGCGACCTGGTTTCTCAAAGGTTTTACCTTTACCTATCTTCCGACTGCGCTTTGTCGTGATGGTGTCTCAACGTGCGCCAATCGTGTTGATTATCCCGCGCTGGTGGCGCGCGAGGGCTGGCAGTGGCACATGGGAGAGGCCGTAAAAATACAGTTTGGGCTGGAGGCGGGGCTTGCGGTCTCCACGCCGCCGCTGAGCGTGTTGAACCTGCCCGGTAGCGGCGATGCGGGCGGTAGTGCCTGGCAGCTATCGCTGGACCTGATGAATTTTGCCGCAGGGCAGTCGACTGGAGTGGTGATCGGGCGCGCCGAGGCCGGCTGGTTGATCTCGCCTGACTTTCGCAACAACAGCAGCTCGACCGAGTGGCGCTACCACTGGCAGATATCGTCACTGCATGCAGTCACCGCCGGGTGGTTGTCGGAAGAGGATATCCTGCAACCTCTCAGCGCTGTGCAAAAACAGCGGGAGACACGCACCTATCTGCGTTATGAGTTCAGTTATTGAAGCACTTATTCCCGTCAATACCCCCTCCCTGCGGGACCTCGGTGCCGCTTGACGGTAGAGGGTTGGGGTGAGGGGGCACGAAGGGTATTCATGTGCCTTGCGCATACGCTACCAGGACAGCAGTGATATCGAGGAAGTAATCAGACACCCGCTAGAAAGGTTTTACGACCACCAGGATGATCACGGCAAACAGGATTAACACCGGGAACTCGTTAAACCAGCGATAAAAGACATGACCGTGCCGGTTGCGATCATGCTTGAAGTCAAACATCAGCTTGCCGCAGTAAATATGGTAGAGCACTAACACGGCAACCAGGGCCAGTTTGGCGTAGAGCCAGCCAGAGTCCTTGAAGGCCATCCAAGCATAAGATACTAGCAGCCAGATACCAAACGCCAGGGTCAGGATCATGCCGGGTGTCATAATCCCAAAAAAGAGTTTGCGTTCCATGACCTTGAAGCGTTCTTTGCTGAGCTCGTCGGTGGCCATGGCGTGATAGACGAACAGGCGCGGCAGATAGAACAGACCGGCGAACCAGGTCACCATAAAGATGATGTGTAAGGCCTCTATCCATTCCATGTGCTTATCCCTTTATCGCAGATGTCAGTGCAGCCTGCTGTGTTGGCAGCATGGGCAGTAGTTGGGTGTAGACCTGTTGCATGTCCATCTCCCCGATCTTCTGTTTAACAATCCTACCACTGGGGTCGATCACGAAGGTCGTCGGTGTCAGTTGGACATTGCCAAAGGCGCGCACCGCATCGCCTTGAATATCGAGGGCGATGCGATAGGGCAGGCCACGCAGCTTCACCAGTTCGGTGACGCGATCGGGGCGGTCATAGGGCATGGCAATACCGATTATATTGAGACCACGAGAGGCCAGTTTGTTGTGCAGGTCGATGAGGTGCGGGATCTCTGCAATGCAACCAGGGCAGGTGGTGGCCCAGAAGGTCACGATTACCGGTTTTCCTCGCAGAGATGCGAGCGAAAGGCTGCTACCGTCCAGTAGTGTCAGGGTAATGTCCGGGGCCTTGCGCAGCCCGGCGGGCATCAGCCACAAGGTGGCCATCCCGAGCACCAGCAGGGCGACAAAGCCGACGATCAGCTTATCTTTCAGAGTTAGATTTTTCATCATGATCAAGGGCTATGGAAGGATTGGGTGAGTATAACGTGCGTGGCTATGTCGCCGACACCTTAGCCTCTGACGGTTGTTTCTGCATAAAGTTCTCGGCCAGGGCCTGATAGATGGGTACTGGACAGACCAGAGACGAAATCGCACGTGCGAGTAGGGCAGTGGCCATCAGCGGTAACAGCAGTGATGGGCTACTGGTCATCTCCATTATGATGACCAGTGCGGTGATTGGGGTTTGGACCACGCCGGTGAAGTACCCGGCCATGCCCAGGATGACCAGGGCGGGGAAGGGGTAGCTCGTTAACCACGCACCGAGGTTGGCACCGAGTCCTGCCCCTACGGCGAGTGAGGGGGCAAAAATACCACCGGGGATGCCGCTCCAGTAGGAGGCGATGGTGGCCAGCATCTTGGCGAAGGGGAATTCGTAGTGCAGGGCGTCGGCTGAGGTGGCGGTGATGAGGGCCTTGGCCTCGGTGTAGCCAGTGCCATAGGTCGTGCCCCCGGACAGCATCCCCAGCAGGCTGATGGCCAGGCCGCAGTAAAGCGCCAACAATACCGGATGCGCCGTCGCGTAGGAGGAAAGTCGGCGTGCACCCATAATGAGAACCGAGCTGAACGTGCCACCCAACAGGCCACCGAGTCCACCACAGATGAGGATGGGTACCCAGGCCTCGCGCAATGGGAGTATGACCCCAGTGTTACCGAAGTACGTGTAGTTGCCCAGAATGGTTATGGCTGTGATACCGGCGATGACAACCGCGAGCAAGAGTGTGCCGCTGGTGCGTTGCTCGTAATTTCGATTCAATTCCTCGATCGCAAAGATGATCCCGGCCAGGGGTGTGTTGAAGGCCGCGGCGATACCCGCCGCGCCACCGGCCATGATGAGGGTGCGCGATAGGTCCTGGTTTCGCAGGGTCAGGAAGTGCCGCATGCTGTACATCAGTGAGGCGCCAATATGTACCGTAGGGCCCTCGCGGCCTATCGAGGCGCCGCTGAGCAGACCCAGCGTGGCGAGTAAAATCTTGCCAATCGCGATCCGGAGTGAGAGGACGGTGTGGCGGATGGAGGTGTCTCGATTTTCCAGTGCCGCGATGGCCTGTGGGATACCACTGCCCTGAGTGCCAGGAAAGACGCGCACCGTCAAAAAGGCTACCAGGGCCAGGCCCAATGGCGTGGCGAGGTAGGCCAGCCACTGATGTTCAGTGTGCAGTGAATGGAACGTTTGGTCGGCGAGGCTGCCTAAGAGGGCGAAACTGGCGGCCGTGGCGCCGATGAGGATTGCGCTGCCCCACAATACCAGGCGTAATTTCCACTTTTTTACCGAGAGGAGTTGGCGACGGGTGTGGAGCAGGCGTTTGCGAATCATGCTGTGAGGATATAGGAATAACAGCGGGGTGTAAAAAATAGCGGCGTATTCGGTTGTGCTGCATGGAATCTGCCGCACTTTTCTGGTGTTTGGATTTTTCACGCCGCTACACTTATCATAGGACTCATTTTCTAATCACGTCTGGGCGGGTCAAGATGGTTTCCGTAGGGATTGTTGGTGGTACGGGCTATACCGGAGTCGAGTTGTTGCGCCTGCTCGCGGCCCACCCTGAGGTGGAGTTGAAGGCCATCACCTCCCGCAGCGAGGCGGGTATGCCCGTGGCGCAGATGTTTCCCAACCTCCGTGGTCATGTCGACCTGGCCTTTTCAGAACCTGACGACAACGTCTTGAAGGCCTGCGATGTGGTGTTCTTTGCCACGCCCAATGGCACGGCCATGCAGACTGTGCCTGGATTGATCGCGGCGGGGGTCCGGGTTATCGACCTTGCAGCCGATTTTCGTCTGCGTGACCCGGCGGTATGGGCAGAGTGGTATGGGATGCCTCATGCCTGTACGGATG
>JAHEDA010000172.1 GCA_024641445.1 Gammaproteobacteria bacterium | reverse complement strand
CAAATTTCTTCGCCTGTACTACGGTCAGTGCCGCAGTCAGTGTCGTCTTGCCATGGTCTACGTGACCAATCGTACCCACGTTCACGTGGGGCTTTTTACGCTCAAATTTTTCCTTGGACACCGCGGGCCTCCTCAGTTCCTAAATTAACGTGACGTTTATCAAACTTACCTAATTACTACATATATTAAGGTGGAGCCCATAACCGGATTTGAACCGGTGACCTCTTCCTTACCAAGGAAGTGCTCTACCGACTGAGCTATATGGGCCGTAACTCTCACAGTGTCCGTGCTCTGCACTTACTACTGTTTCACTATTAGCAACACGCTACTAGCCACAAAATCAATTTGGAGCGGGTGATGGGAATCGAACCCACGCTATCAGCTTGGAAGGCTGAAGTTCTACCATTGAACTACACCCGCAAAAATCATCCGTTTGCTGGGGTCTCGTTTCCAGGTTTACCCGCCCACACCCGTCTCTCTACCTACCTGTTCTAGAGCCCAGCTACTAGAACTTAGCCACTTGTGGTGGAGGGGGGTGGATTCGAACCACCGAAGGCAGAGCCGTCAGATTTACAGTCTGATCCCTTTAGCCGCTCGGGAACCCCTCCGCAAAAACGAAGTCGCGTATTGTCCTCAAGCACAGACGCAGTGTCAACCGCGTAACCGGCTTTTTTCCTTACATTCCGGGAACCTAAGAGAGCAATATAGCTGCTTAGGCAGCTCCATAACCATACATAATCAATGGTTTATTGGAGATATAATCTCGCGGCTTAAAGTGGCCAACACCTTGAAATTGTTCAGACTTGTGCTATACCCACGGTCGCACCCGAGGTTACTTTTCACCCGTGACAGGGACTTAAAGAAGTGGTGCCGACAGAGGGACTTGAACCCCCAACCTACTGATTACAAATCAGTTGCACTGCCAATTGTGCTATGTCGGCCGATAACAGGGGGCGATTCTATGCAAATCGAGCACGAAGCGCAATTTAACGTGCCGATTCTCCTACACAGGGGCGTGCAGTCTGGCCAATATCTTCGTTTAGGGCCCGCAGGGCCGTTATTGCCGCATCATTAAGAGGGGGAAATTTACCCTTTACCCACTCCAACCAGTACTCTCGTTTGGGCAGTGTTACTTGCACAATACGCGGCTTGAATCCCTTTTCCACCAAAGTATCCAGTCTACGTTTTGCCAAGTCAGGTTTTGAGAACAGCCCCAGGGAGATGGCATTGCGATATTCGCCCTTTAGAATCAAAAAATACTCCTTGATACCGGCCTTTTTGACGGATGCCAATCTTTGCTTCGTTGCCTCAGCCGTGGCCTCAGGGTCAAGCATGACCCAAAAACCATCGCGTAATTTGTCGCGTGTCAGATAATGGTTCACTGTATATCCTGAGGCGGTTACCTGCTCTTGCCCTGCCTGCATCTGACGCTCATCGGCAAAGGGTCCCAGGGTCATACACTCGATGACCTCATTCACGGGCAAAGTCGCTCCGTTAGCGGAGTGCTCTTTCAGTGGTGCCTTGGCCTGTTCCGCCTCGTATTCACTCAAGAGAACCAATCGCGCACTACTCATCGCCACGGGGGTAGGGTGTTCCCGCAGCATGTCAGTGCGAAAATGCCAGGCAAAAAAACCGATATTTAGCAATATGATCAGGTAAATTATCCACTTCATGCATTACACCTATGCCAATTTGGCGATCATCAATGCCAGTCCGTCTAACACTAGATTTGGCCTGTGTTTTGTATTTGGAGGTAACAATTCCAGTACCTGAGTTGCAGCCCCCCCGGTAATAACCCAGTTGACCGCACCCAAATTCTTGACCTCTAACTGTTGGGTAAGCCATAGCACCATACCAGCGATGGCGTTACGACCTCCTGCGTCAATGCACTCTCGGGTATTTTTTCCCAATAGCCCATGGTAAGGCTTGCCCTTGACTTCGCCCATTCCAGGCTTGATGCCGGCGGTATATTGCACCAGTAGCGAGCTCATCATTTCTACTCCCGGCAGGATGATTCCCCCCAAGTGCTGTCCCTCAGGTGCCACTACATCGATTGTGGTCGCAGTGCCGCAATTAACAACCGCAATGAAACCATCGCACTCGTGTCTGGCTGCCACCATCGCGGCCCAACGATCACTACCAAGCTGAGAGGGTGTTATATAGGCATTACGAATGCCATAACCCTCACCAGGGCTCACCAGCCGTTGTGCGTAGCAGTTCCAACGGCGCCTTACCCAGGCATCAACCTGCGCAGTTATAGTTGGTGCAGCCACACTCGAACAAAGCACATGATCGATAGAAAGTTCTTGCCATGCATCATGCAGGTCCTGATCCTGAAGGCCGTTGCGGTGGGTAATATCACCTTGTTGCAAAATTCCCGTATCCGAGTATACGCCCCATTTTAAACGGCTATTGCCAATATCAATTAACAGCGTCTGCATATATTAATCAATCAGTAGAATGTTTGGTTAGACGTAGCGACACTTCCCCGGAGGTATAACGCTGAAGATGGCCATCCTGCTCTACCAGCAATGCCCCACTGTTATCAACTCCACTGGCAACCCCATGTACATCTCCCATTGTGGTAGTTACCCTTACAGAATGACCTCTTAGGCAATCAAACTTTGGCCAGGCGTCTTGCCAGTATTCGCCTCGCGCCGTGGGAGACAGGTCGAGCACTGGTACTATTTCTCCGAGCAGGGCAGCCGCAAGTTGATTACGAGATATCGGACCACCAAGAAGTGTATACAAATCAGTCCAGGGCTGATCAACCTTCACCCCAGCTCCTGGCGGCATCCTGACATTCAGACCGATACCTATCACCATCACGCAGGGGCCATTAACCTCACCCTGAGCTTCTAGTAAGATGCCACAGAGTTTTTTTCCACCAATCACAATATCATTTGGCCATTTGATGTTGATATCAGCCAGCCCCATCTGCTCCAACACCCTGGCAACGGCCACTGCCATGGTCAGGCTTAGACCTTCTATGGCGGGCATGGACTCAAACACTCGCAATATGGAAAAATAAAGATTCCCTCCCGGAGGGGATATCCAGTGACGTCCACGGCGCCCTCTACCCGCCGACTGATGTTCGGCGAAGACAATCCGAGGCTGCCGTTGCCCTTGGCGGACCATGTCCAACAGATATTGATTTGTTGATGGCACGGATAAGTAGGTTTCCAACGTAAATAATCCGTCACTTTTTCCCTTCGGTAACTGGGCTGATATTTTTTCGGCGACAAGCAGCTCCAGGGCTTCGCTTAGGCGATAACCCCTACCCCTTATGGCCTGAATATCTAGTCCGTATTCTTGCTGAAGCTGATGTATTTGTTTCCAGACGCAGGTACGAGTAACACCCAATTGACCCGCCAGGTCCTCTCCGGAATGAAACCTGCCATCAGACAGTTTCTGCAAGACGCGATACAATCCACTCATGCCAGTGAGTTTACCATGGAGCCGCCTAGCGAATAGCCCACATTACTTCCCACCGAGTAAGGGTCGCTATGAGACAGGGGCCGGGCTTTATCCACTTGGCCATGATTTCGGGAATGGTCCGATGGACCAACATGTATTCCAACTGGATAATCAATTTCAACACTATCGCCAGGCGAAACTCTCCGCGCGGGGTGAAAGTCTGCAAAAATATTATCCACCACACAACCTCCCCCAGCCCCAGCAAGGGCTGATCGCAAATTTTATACGCCAGCAGTTGATACAAACCTATCCACACTATTTTCAATATCGGGAGCAACAACAAGAATACTGTCTTAACTGTACACTCACGGGAGATATATTGGTTTTTGATCGCCAAGGCAACTACATACACAATGCAGCTGCCATTCCCGAGGCTCACTCATATATTGACGCAATTGACGCACTCTCATGCCAGATTCAGGAGGACCTCTGCATAGTTCAAATCGAAGGCGACCAGCATTGGCTTGCGGCCCTCCATTTATGTATGCCCAATCACTGGGCGGCGAGCGAAAAAATCGGAGGGGATTTTGCAATGGTGCATGCGGCAGTCCCAGAGATGACTAAAGTTGTGGATCAAGCCCCCTCGCTCATGTCGACCCTATTAGAAAATGGTCCATACGTTCGGTTTGCATGGGGCCTAGCCACCGATGACCGACTCAATCATCACCCTGTGGCACCACCCAACACGGCTACAGCGGATTGGTTGGGTAGAAAATTTAAACCAATGGAACCCAAATTATTCTTGCGCGTTGAACGGCAGGTCTTACTGGGCTTTTCTTACGCCGGGATGCTCCTGTTTACCATTCGAACCTTCATCACCCCCATAAACAAAACACACATGAGAGAAGGAGAAACTGAGTTACTGCTCAAGGCCATCAACGGCATGAGCGATGCCACCTTGAGTTACAAAGGGATATGTCAGGATCAGACCGCGATAATGGACTATCTAAGAACTATCTCACCAAAACCTCAGACTTGAATTCGCACTGATAAAACATCACACGGGGTCCCATGGAGCACGGTTGTCGAAGTGGAACCGAGCAAGAGACCTATTCCATGACGCCCATGTGTACCTAATACAATTAGGTCAGTCTCTATTTCATCTACCAATTTGAACAACTCACCTTTAATCGAACCCATACGGACCAGCCTATGGGTCAGATTCAAATTATATGTTTTCTCCAAACGGATGAGGAAATTTTCCGCACGTTCTTGCATGATCTGTTCAAATTCAATCGGGATTGATGGGAACATTTCTTGACCTGGCAGGCTAACGACCGGCTCGATGACGTGTATCAAGCTGAGTTTGGACTGTTGTCCCTCTGCAAGTTGCTTAGCCCGCAACACCACAGCCTTTGAAGAATCTGACAGATCAATAGCGACTAGTATGTGTTTGTATGTATCCATATTGAAGTCTCACTCGAATATGGGACCCAGCATAGCGAAGATTACCTGTCAGGCAAACACATGCGTCTCAAGAGTAAACAAATTGTAGAATCGAGTAGTTTTCCGCATAAAAAAACCCCCGATACTTTCGTATCGGGGGTTTTGCATTTAAAGCCTGGCAGTGACCTACTTTCACATGGGGAGGCCCCACACTATCATCGGCGCTGAGCAGTTTCACTTCTGAGTTCGGGATGGGATCAGGTGGTTCCCACTCGCCATTGCCGCCAGGCAAACCATTTGACCGGTTAGCACTACGTCCATACCAACAGTCTAAATTCGAAAAGTGTGATGGGTTGATGACATCAAGCGTCATGCAAGTATCGTGATTTCTTACTTTGCACACCCAAATCACTTGGGTGTTATATGGTCAAGCCTCACGGGCAATTAGTATTAGTTAGCTTCATCCATTACTGGACTTCCACACCTAACCTATCAACGTCGTAGTCTTCGACGGCCCTTTAGGGAACTCAAGGTTCCAGTGAGACCTAATCTTAAGGGAGGCTTCCCGCTTAGATGCTTTCAGCGGTTATCCCGTCCGTTCATAGCTACCCGGCAATGCCACTGGCGTGACAACCGGAACACCAGAGGAACGTCCACTCCGGTCCTCTCGTACTAGGAGC
>JAHEDA010000171.1 GCA_024641445.1 Gammaproteobacteria bacterium | reverse complement strand
GTTCTGGTTTGAAGTCTTTGCCTTGTTGCTTTATCCAGTTATCAAAGCGGTTGTTGACCAGTTCGGTAAAGGGTTCGAGTACGTCGGTGACGCCTGTCGCCAGTCTGAGCAGGCTAATTAAGATGGGTAATTTGCTCTCGGGTGGTGCGCCTCTTACTTTGGCTTTTTTGAGTTGTTCGTAGGCCTTCCAGACTTCGACCGGGGCGATGTGGTACGGCGGTTGTTCGATCTCTTCGACCAGCTGGTTGATCATGTCGTAACTGAGATGGCGTTTTTGGTAGGGCTGTTTGTAGATCAGCTCGATGGCATCGATTTCGTTCTTGTGGTCCTGGATGAATTGTTGCCAGTTATTAATGAGGCCTTCGGCTTTTTCGGCGTCGAAGCCGGCATCGATGACGTTATCCGGGCTGTCGTCGATGAGTTGGTCGGTGTCTTTGCGCAGGGCTTCGATGAGATCGCGCAGGTCTGGGTTGTGGAAGGGTTTGATTAGGATATCAGCCTTCGGTTTAAACGCTTCTTGTATTTGTTTTTCTGTTGGCTCTTCGGTTTTGGCATGTATTTTTGCGGCTTCGATGAGTTTGGTCTCATTAGTCCAATGGATGAGGTTGGCAGCAACGTCCGACAAGGTGGTTTGTGGGAGCTGCTCCGCTGCTCCAGTTGGTGGGTTTCCTTCGTCTACCCACCCTACATCTGATTCGCCCTCACCCCTGCCCTCTCCCTCAAGGGAGAGGGAGCTTATTAGATCATTGACGCGTTTGCGTTGTTGCTCGTTGAGTTTGAGGTCGAGCCGGATCATGCGGTTGCCGAGGGCGCGCAGGGTTTCGGAGTGGCGGTCGCCGCGGGCGACTTGTTCCATGAGTTTGGCGGTGGAGACGCTGGGTTTGGTTTCCAGTGATTTGGTTTCGGTTTTGTCGGTTTCGGTGACGCCGACGCAATCGACCAGGACAAAGCGGCTTTTGCCGGGGGCATCGGGGGTGACTTTGTGCAGTTCGTCGCGGCTGATGACGCGGGTGCCGCGGCCTTTCATTTGTTCGTAGTAGGCCTGGCTTTTGACATCGCGCATGAACATGACGCATTCCAGGGGCCGGATGTCGGTGCCGGTGGCGATCATGTCGACGGTGACGGCGATGCGGAATTGCGGATCGGTGCGGAAGGCTTTGATGGATTCTTCTGCTTCGCGTTTGCCGATTTTGTAGGTGATTTTTTTGCAGAAGGCGTTGCCTTCGTCGAAGACTTCGCGCACGGCATCGACGATGCGGTCGCAGTGGTCGTCGTCTTTGGCGAAGACGAGGGTTTTGGGGACCCATTCCATTCTTTTAAAATCACCCTCACCCCTACCCTCGGCTTTGGCCTCCTGCGTTGCTCTACCTCCTCCATCCTTGGAGTCGTCTCCCTGAGGGAGAGGGGAATTAGTAGCAAGCTCTTCCTGGGTGAGAGGACTTTGCTCCCTCTCCCCTTGGGAGAGGGTGAGGGAGTTATGCCAGTTTCTTTCAGGGAAGCACTCGGGCAGGCATTTGTCTTTGAAGGCCTGGACGACAGTGCGAATCTGGTTGGGGGCCAGGACGCTGCGGTCGAGTTGTCTGGCGAGCCATTCTTCTTCCTGGTCGAGCACTTCGAGGCGTTTTTGTTTGGTGAGACGGTCGCGGATTTCGACGGCGGTGCCGGCTTCGATTTTGTTGCCCTGTTCGGTGAGCTCGGTTTTGATGCGGTAGATGTCGTAGCCCACATTGACCTTGTCGACCACGGCGTCTTCGTGGGTGTATTCGGAGACGAGGTTTTGCCCAAAAAAGCCGATGGTTTTTTTGGTGGGTGTGGCGGTGAGGCCAATGAGGAAGGCATCGAAGTATTCGAGCACCTGGCGCCAGAGGTTGTAGATGGAACGGTGGCATTCGTCGATGATGATGACATCGAACTCTTCGATGGGGATGTCGGGGTTGTAGCTGACGGGCCGGGGCTCTTTGCTTATTGTGCTTGCTTCGACTTCAAACCCGGTCGCTCCCGGCGTCCTGCCTACCGCGACATTAGTGCATCCCTGCACGTCAGTGTAACTATCTATTTCGAATCCAGAGCGGTCATCAGCCGAGTCATCAAATTCTTGGCCGGTGAGTTGGGAATACATGCGCTGGATGGTGGAGATGGTGACCTTGGTGGCGTCGGGGATGCCGGCGCGGCCGAGGATGTTGACGTTGTAGTGTTGGGTGAATTTGCGGCCATCGTGGGGGATGACGAATTGTTCAAATTCATCCTTGGCGTTGGTGGCGAGGTTACCACGGTCGACCAGAAACAGAACGCGTTTGACCTTGGCGAACTTGGCCAGGCGGTAGACCTGGGTGACGGCGGCGTAGGTTTTGCCGGAGCCGGTGGCCATTTGGAGTAGTGCGCGGGGTTTGCCTTGTTTGAGGCTGTGTTCAATGCCGTGGATGGCGTCGATTTGGCAGGCACGCAGGTTTTCGGTGTTGAGTGCGGGGAGATCCTGGAAACGGGCGCGTAGTGTTTTTGGTTTTGTTGGGCTTCCTGCGTCAGCCCAACCTACATCTTCGGTTAACCAGGCCTTGAGGGTTTCGGGCTTGTGGAAATGGAAGACGGTGCGTGAGCGCGGATGCGGATCGCGCTCGTCACGGAAACGGATTTCGTGATTGGTGGCTTCGTAGAGAAACGGCAGCGGCTCATTGGCCGCAGCCCAGCGCTCGATGTGTTTGGTTTGCGAAGTGGCATAACGAGCGGACTGTTCGGCTACACCACCGAGGTCGGTGCCCTCTCGCTTGGCCTCGATAATGCCGCAGGCCTTACCGGCGATGAAGAGCATGTAATCGGCTGGGCCAGTGTCGGTGTCCATCTCGCGCACGGCGACACCCAATGATTCATGCAGATTCAGGCGCTTTTTGTCCTGCACGACCCAACCGGCGAGTGCGAGCTTGTTGTCGATCTCTTCGCGGGTGAGGGCTTCGTCTTTCGAGGTTTCGGGTGACAAGGGTGCTCCCTGTTGTTTGCTTATTTCCTTATCGGGCGGGCCCAGGTCCGTGGTGTCGCGGCGCTGGGCTTACTCAGGCCTAACCAAGCGTGTACTGGGATAATAGCCAGAATAGCCCCAACAGACTAGGCGTTTATCGGTAATGCCGGGGGGTTACACAGGTGCTGGCTGGGTTATTGGTAGTGCGAGTACGTGGCTAGTAACAGAGCAGTGAGTTCTTGATGAGCCGATTGTCCTTGGCGAGGACGGAAAAGCTGAGGGTGTTGGTGATGTGCTCCGGCCGGCCTTCGACTTCAAAGGCATCGGTAAGGCTGAGTGCGCAGCGGTGAGTGTCGCGTTGTTTGCCGTCGACGTCCCGCTGTTCAGCGGTGCATTGGGTCGTGAGGGTGAAGGTGTGGCGGGGGTTGTCCATGGGCGAGGCGGCGAAGCTGGCGATCAGTTCACCCAGGGTGCTGTCACCCATGGTGTTGAAGATGCGGGTGCACTCACTCTCGAAGGTGAGTTTGAGTTCGACGTGTTGCAGCAGGCTGTCGAAGGCGGCCTTGTCCTTGATGAGCGCGGCGTCTTCGGCCTGGGTGGTGTGGGTAACCAGCAGGCCCCCGAGCACGATTGCAATGATGTGTTTCATGGTTACCTACCTAGTCACTAAACAGGTTGATATAGGCATCATAGCGAAACCGACGGTTACGGCTCTGTCCGGTGATTTCCGTTAGCAGATGATGCTGCATAAATTTATTCATCAGGCTGTTTGCTGCCGGATAGGTAACCCCTGTCAGCCTGACGATATCCTGCACCTTTATATACGGGCGCTGGTATAAGTGTTCCAGTACGCGAATTGCGTTGGATGCGACGCGACCAAATTTGTCTGCAATCAGACGTCGGTGCTGCTCACGCATGTCTACTACCTTGCGCGCGGTCTCGGTGGCCTCTTGTGCGACCTCCCACACCCCGGTAAGAAAGAACCTGAGCCAGCCCTCCCAATCGGCCTGGTCACGAGTGGCTTGCAGGCAATCGTAATACTCTGCCCGATGTTTCTTGAAATAGTGTGATAGATACAGCACCGGTGTCTGCAATATCTCACGCTGATACAGCATGAATGCAATCAATAACCGTCCCATTCGGCCGTTGCCATCCAGAAAGGGATGAATCGTTTCAAACTGCGCATGGGCAAGCCCTATCGTTATCAGTGCCGGTATCTCATCGCTATGCAGAAATGTTTCCAGCTCTCTCAATATCTGCGGCAACTGTTGGGGTGGTGGTGGAACAAAGCTGGCCTCACGCAGGGTGCAGCCCATTGGGCCAATCCAGTTTTGAATGGTGCGAAATTCTCCGGGCTGGCGCTGACTGCCGCGCACCCCCGCCATAAGCTGCGCATGGATCTCGCGGATGAGGCGCATGGAAAGCGGCAGGCTATCAATCCGCTCAATGCCATAGTTCATGGCCCGTACATAGTTCAGGACTTCGTTGACGTCTCGCGGGTGTTCGGTGTCAAATATCTCCGCCTCGACCTGCAGCACGTCATTGAGCGAGCTTTGCGTACCTTCAATCTGGCTCGACAGCACCGCCTCCTTGCGCACGTACATGAAGACAAACAAATCGGGGTTTGGCAGGGTACGAATCGAACCATCCAACCGGCCCAGGGCCCGGTCGGCCTTGGACAGGAGATTCTGCATAACACCGTCGATGACGACCGGCGGCCTGGGTGGCAGCGGAGCCGGCATAAATGCACGCTCACCTCCCGCTTGTAGCGCGTATCGTCCTGACCGCTCTGATGTCATCCTGTTATATCCTGTCTTTACTATGGGCCGCCGCTGATCACATATTATAGGCTACCTTTAATATAGGCAATCCAGCCCTCCATATTAAAGCCTGGTCCCGGATGATTGTCCGCCATGGCGCACAGACAGTCTGTACCGAGGAGCCACCCGATATGCGCATGCACGCGGGATTGACCGACAAACCGGTTCTTCGCAGCACCCCATTCCCACGCGCCCATATATAAGGTACAAGGTCGCCATGAAAACGCCCGATCGCATTCAACCCCTGGTAGAACACGGCCTCGTCGATGAGGTGGTGCGCCGCCTCATGAGTGGCAAAGAGGCCGATGTCTACGTGGTGCGCTGCGGGGACGCGGTGCGCTGTGCCAAGGTTTATAAGGAGGCCAGCAAGCGTGGCTTTAAGCAGGCGGTGAAGTATCAGGAGGGGCGCAATGTGCGCGACACCCGCCTGGCCCGCGCCATGGCCAAGGGCTCCAAGTATGGCCGCCAGCAACAGGAAGAGACCTGGCAGACCGCCGAGGTGGACGCGCTCTATCGCCTGGCCGCCGCCGGGGTGCGTGTGCCGCAACCCTATGGCTGCCTCGACGGGGTGTTGTTGATGGAGCTGATCACCGATGAAGACGGTGACGTGGCGCCGCGCCTGTGCGATGTAGCGATGACCGAGCACCAGGCGCTGGAAGACCACGCCATGGTGATGCGCTATGTGGTGCGCATGTTGGTGGCCGGGCTGGTGCATGGTGACCTGTCGGAATTCAATGTGTTGGTGGATGCCAATGGCCCGGTGATCATCGACCTGCCGCA
>JAHEDA010000170.1 GCA_024641445.1 Gammaproteobacteria bacterium | reverse complement strand
CCGGTCGTTTCAGCTTCAACGTAAAAGGTGGCCGTTGTGAGGCATGCCAGGGGGATGGCGTCATCAAGGTTGAGATGCACTTTCTGCCCGATGTCTATGTGCCCTGCGACGTCTGCAAGGGCAAACGCTATAACCGCGAGACGCTGGAGATCCGCTACAAGGGCAAGAGCATCCACGAAGTCCTCGATATGACTATTGAGGATGCCCTGCGCTACTTTGATGCCATCCCGGTTGTACAGCGTAAATTACAGACCCTTGTCGATGTCGGGCTGAGCTATATCAAGCTGGGCCAGAACGCAACCACGCTCTCGGGTGGCGAGGCACAGCGCGTAAAACTCTCACGCGAGCTATCGAAACGCGATACCGGCAAAACCCTGTATATCCTGGATGAACCTACGACCGGTCTACACTTCTATGACATTGAACAGCTGTTAGTCGTACTACATCGGCTGCGTGACCATGGAAATACCATTGTCGTAATTGAACACAATCTTGATGTGATAAAAACTGTCGACTGGGTGATTGACATGGGTCCCGAGGGAGGCAACCGCGGCGGTATGGTAGTGGCCTACGGTACACCCGAGGAGATCGCCAAGGCTAAGGGCTCGCATACAGGTGAATACCTCAAACCTGTGCTGGCGAAGGCTAAACAAAATATGAGGTCTATAAGCGTCCAGGCACTATGAAGTGACCTATGCAAATGACCCATTTCACTAGTCTATTCGCACATTGATGCCTATACTGAATAATGTTTAAATTTCAACTACATCATCTACAGGCGAGGCATGGCTGGTCTTCGTGTCATAACAGGTCCGGATAATGGTAATACATTTCAATTCACTGAACGGCTCACCTTGGGTCGTAGTAACAGTGTACGTGGCACGGACCCGTCCTTCGCCGCACTAGCAGACCCCCGTATTAGTCGCGAGCATCTGATCATCTACCGGGAGGGGGACAATTACTTTGCACTCGACAAATACTCGTCCAATGGTAGCTATCTTGAGGGTCAGCGTATCACCGCCAATCAACCTGTGCCGCTACAGGACAAGGCTCAGATAGAGATAGGCTCTACCGTACTCATCTTCAGCACACAATTAAAAAACGACTCCGTTAGCGAATCACCTCCTCCTGCAATAGCCACTGGCAAACCTGGAGGTGGGACAAATCAAAGCGTCAGTATGGCCATCAATGCACGCGAGTGGCTCAATCAACTCCAGACTACTGGACCGGCGGCAAATGCCCTGAACCTGTCACGCCAAATCAAGGCCATCACCCAAGTCAGCCTGGCACTTGGAGGGACGACCAATGTCAGCCTCCTCTCAGATCAAATTATACGTATCTTGTTCGATGTTTTTCACAACGCCGAAAACATCTTTCTCTTCGCCTTTAACGAAAAGAACAAACACCTCACCCCGCTCGGCAAATCAAATGAGGCGCTAATACAAGAAAGACAGGTATCCACAACCATCCTCAATCAGGTGATTGAGGACCGGAATGCCATCCTGATCTACGATGCCCATAATGACAAGGCCTATGACAGTACCGCGTCTATTCACTCACTAAAACTTCGTAGCGTAATCTGTGCGCCCCTGCTGTTTAAAGAGCAGATATTAGGTCTTGTGCAGATTGATTCCCGTAGTGATGCCCATCGATTCTCTGAAGAGGACCTTGAGATACTCACCGGAATATCCGCCCAGATCGCCGTAGCACTCAAGAATTCAGACCTGTTTCATGAAATCGAGAATCTATTGGATGGCTTCGTGTCCGCCTCCGTACAGGTTATCGAGTCACGTGACCCGGTAACGGCAGGCCACTCCTTCCGGGTTGCACACTATACCGAGAACCTCGCCAAGGCCGTCGATATCTCATCGCGTGGATCATTACGAAACGTCAATATCAACCAACAGCAGTTACGGGAGCTACGCTACGCATCACTTCTGCATGATTTTGGTAAGGTTGGGGTCAAGGAGGATGTCCTAACCAAAGAGAACAAGCTACACAAACATGAAATCGAAAACATCCAGCTACGTTTTCAATATGCCAAGGCCTGTTTGGAGAGGAATCTCTATTTTCAGGTTCTAAGCAGCCACGAGACAAAATACCTGACCAAGCGTGAGCTGCAAGAACGTATGCAACAAATGAAGGCGCAACTTGAACAAGAGCATAACGAGCTTGACAACTATCTCGCGATGATAAACAAACACAACAAACCGAATCTAACCCACGCTAACATGTCAGGCATCTTGCGTGACATCTATAAAAAAACCTATAAAAACATGCAGGCTGAGGAGCATCCATTGCTTACCGAGTTTGAATTTTCTGCGTTACAAATCCCAAAGGGTAGCCTGACACAGGCGGAGCGACTCATCATTGAGACACACGTAACACACACCTATAACTTTCTGAATCTCATCCCGTGGACTCATGATTTGAACCGTATCCCAAGTATCACCCATGCTCACCATGAGAAGCTTGATGGTAGTGGATACCCCAACAAGCTCAAGGCTGAAGCTATACCAGTACAATCGCGGATCATGACCATTGCCGATATATTCGATGCACTTACCGCCAGTGACCGGCCTTATAAGACAAGTGTAGTTCCGGATATTGCACTGGAAATGCTGGAACAGGAGGCCCGTGAGGGTAAAATCGATTCTGAATTAGTTAACGTCTTCATCGAGTCCAAGGCCTATATCAACTAATTTTTAAGGTCTGTTGCTACATCAGGCATACAGACTGTCACCAGATCGCCTATTCTCACTCTGGCCGCCGCGTCACCCTCCCGTACGGCAAACTCAAGCAGGCCAATAGAGTTTTCGTACCAGAACAACTCGCCCTCTCTGGCCTCTGCAAATGTCCGCGCAAAGGCCACTGTTTCACCAGCAACCTGTAATCGTTGTCCACGATCCAATATCCCTGCACGCATCCCCGTCATACAATTACCGTAGTGGTCCTGATAAATCACTTCACGCAAATCCAACGCCCAAGATGAATCCACCCGTTGTTGTGGTGATATCTCTACTGATTCCGGAAATATTCCCAGCGCAAGATCAGCTGCAACAGGAGCGAAAAGGTCACGTCCATGAAAGGTGTTAGACAGATTTGGGGGCCGCCAACTTATGTCCCACCAACGTAATTCGTTTGCGGTTAGCGCAACGAGATTTAACAAACCATTGTCGGGACCCACGAACCACCTACCATCCACTTTGACAACAACAGGACGGCGCTCATCGGCCCCTACACCCGGATCGACGACACACAGGAATACAGTACCTAAAGGAAACTCTTTGACAAGGACATTAAGCAGGTAAGCGGCGTATCGCGGTTTATATATCGGCGCGTCATGCATAAGGTCAAGAATGATTGCGTCAGGATTTTGGTGCAGAATTTTAGCCTTCATCTGCCCCACATACGGACCTTGCCAACCAAAGTCTGTAAATAATACGATCATTGCCTGACACTAGTAAGTTTAGTAACTATTCGCAAGTGCTAAAACAAAAAAACCGGGCAATGCCCGGTTTTTTCTTAACATGTTCAGCACTTACTCGACTGCAGCAGCCTCATTCTTTGCCGTTGCAGGGCGATCGACCAGCTCAACGATGGCCATAGGTGCATTATCACCACTACGGAAACCACACTTGAGGATGCGCAGGTAACCGCCGGGACGGTTCTTGTAGCGTGGACCCAGTTCGTTGAAGAGCTTGGTCACGATAGCGCGGTCACGCAGTCGATTGAAGGCCAGACGTCGGTTGGCAACGCTGTCACTCTTGGCCATAGTGATTAAAGGCTCGGCCACACGGCGCAGCTCCTTGGCCTTGGGCAAGGTGGTGCGGATAAGCTCGTGATCAAGCAGTGAAGTCGCCATATTGCGAAACATCGCCTTACGGTGACTACTGTTACGGTTTAATTGACGACCACTTATTCGATGACGCATTGTTATCTACCTTAAAACGTGTTTATTCGTACCGGGCCTTAAGCCACTTCTTCAGACTTTTTGTCTTTAAGACTGGCTGGCGGCCAATTTTCCAAACGCATGCCTAATGATAGGCCACGCATGGCGAGGACGTCCTTGATTTCAGTCAGCGACTTACGACCAAGGTTTGGTGTCTTGAGCAGCTCAACTTCAGTGCGCTGAATCAAATCACCAATGAAATAGATCTGTTCAGCCTTGAGGCAATTGGCTGAGCGGACCGTGAGTTCCAGATCATCTACGGGGCGAGTGAGTATAGGATCAACCTCTGGCTCATGCGCTGACTCTTCTACCTCCTGTTTACCCGCTAGATCGACAAATGTAGCAAGCTGATCCTGCAAAATCGTTGCTGCAGTACGAATAGCCTCTTCAGCATCAATGGTGCCATTCGTCTCAAGATCGATAATCAACTTGTCCAAGTCGGTGCGCTGTTCAACACGTGCAGACTCAACAACATAGGCAACACGCTTGACCGGGCTGAAGCTTGCATCCAGCTGTAAGCGGCCAATCGGGCGGTCTTCGTCTTCGCCCAAACGGATACTTGCAGGCTCATAGCCGCGACCACGCCTTACCTTCAAGGTCACATTCAACTCACCTGATTTGGTCAGGTGGGCAATAACATGCTCGGGATTGATTATCTGCACATTGTGGTCGAGCGAGATGTCTCCAGCTGTAACCGTGCCAGGCCCCTTTTTATTCAGGGTAAGACGTGCCTCAGCGGCATGCATCTGGATCGCAACACCCTTGAGGTTTAACAGGATATCAACAACATCTTCCTGTACGCCTTCAATAGTAGTGTATTCGTGTAAGACGCCATCGATTTCAGCTTCGACAATTGCACTACCGCTCATCGAAGATAGCAGAATGCGACGAAGCGCATTTCCAAGGGTATGTCCAAAACCACGTTCCAGCGGTTCAAGGACTACCCGGGCGTGCGTTCCATTGACGTTCTGGACGTCGACGATACGTGGTTTCAGGAATTCTGATACTGAGCCCTGCATGAACCGTCCTCTCTAAAATTTATCCATAATATTCTAAATATACCTGGCCACGGTGGCCAGGTACGCATAATTACTTCGAGTACAATTCGACAACCAGATGCTCATTGATATCCGATGACAGATCTGTACGTTCCGGCGCACTCTTGAATACGCCTTCGAACTTATCCAGATTGACATCAAGCCACTCTGATACACCACGCTGTTGTGCAATATTCGCAGCCGACTTCACGCGGAGATGATTGGCAGCCTTCTCTGTTACCTTGACCACATCACCAGCCTTTAACTGCATGGAGGGTATATTTACCTTCTTGCCATTGACGGTAATACAGTTGTGGCGAACCAACTGACGAGCCTCCGAGCGTGAGGCACCGAAACCCATTCGATAAACAACATTATCCAGCCGCGACTCAAGCAATTGGAGCAGGCGTTCACCGGTAGATCCCTTACGGCGATCCGCCTCACCGTAATAATTACGGAACTGATTTTCCAGGACACCGTAGATACGGCGCATCTTCTGCTTTTCGCGCAGCTGCGCGGCGTAATCCGACAGACGCCCCTTCTTCTGGCCATGCTGACCAGGAGGAGTCGG
>JAHEDA010000169.1 GCA_024641445.1 Gammaproteobacteria bacterium | reverse complement strand
CATGATGTAGTACGTACCTTGTGCACGCGCCTGTAGCGCGCTAAGGGCGATAAAACTCGGGAGTAAAACCAGGAGGCCGATCAGACTCCGTCTCAATCGCATCAACATCGACTGACTCGGCTCAATTGTAATGGCATGCCGATTGGCACGAAAAATAAACAGCATGCCCCCCACCCACCAGACCAACCCAGTCCACAGCAACATATTCAAAGCTAAGGGCGAGGCATAACAGACCTGCCAGAGCAGATAAGCAAGGCCGGTAAAGATCACGGGAAAAACAAACTGGGCCAGGCGTGAACGGTAGCCACAGAGACGCGACCACTCCCAGGCAGCAAGGACAAATACCGCCGCCATGGCCACGGCGAAGCCAGAGGCATCCAACATAAAGATGGCACCGATGACGATGGGGACCATCACCAGGGCAGACAGGATGCGCAGCTTAAGCATTATTGGCCTTGGCCACTTGATCGCCGGTCTGACCAAAACGGCGCTGTCGACTGGTAAATGACAGGATGGCCTCGGCATAGGCCTTGTGATCGAAATCTGGCCACAGGATATCGGTAAAATAGAGTTCGGTGTAGGCCAACTGCCAAACCAGAAAATTGCTGATGCGTTTCTCACCACCACTGCGTATGAAGAGGTCGGGCTCTGGCAAATCACTTAGACAGAGTTCGCGCCGTATATCCTCTTCGCGAATTGCCATCGCGGACAACTCACCACGCTCTACACGTGCCGCCACCTTGCGCGTGGCCTGGGTGATGTCCCACTGACCACCATAGTTTGCGGCAATTGCCAGTACCAGGTTCGTATTATTTTTTGTTAGCGCCTCTGCCTCGCGGATGCGCTGTTGCAGTTTTTCGTTAAAGGCGGAGGTATCACCGATGATTCGTAACTGAATGCCGTTCTCATGCATCTTACGCACCTCCCGCTCCAGGGCGGAGAGGAACAGGTCCATGAGTAAATTGACTTCGGCGGGGGGGCGTCGCCAGTTCTCACTGGAGAAGGTAAACAGTGTAAGGACCTCAATACCAAGGTCACCGGTCATTTGCACAATCTGACGCACGGTATCGACACCGGACTTATGTCCAGCGACACGTGGCAAAAACCGCTTCTGCGCCCAGCGACCATTGCCATCCATTATAATGGCAACATGACGCGGCAGTTTAAGACTGCGCAGATATTCCAGGCTGTGCTTTTCCTCCGCCATTTTTCTATTCAATACTCCTAACTGCGTTGCTGCGCCAGTAGTCCGCAGCCGAGGTTTTTTAAACAGCCCGATTAGATCTCCATTAAATCCTTTTCTTTTTCGCCCAGAACCTTGTCGACCTCGGCGATATACTTATCGGTAATTTTTTGTATGTCTTCCTGACCACGGTGTTCCTCATCCTCGGTAATCGCCTTATCCTTCAGCAGGGATTTGGCATCAGCCAACACATCACGACGAATATTGCGAATAGCGACCTTGGTCCCCTCACCCTCACCCCGCACGATCTTGATAAGTTCTCGGCGACGTTCTTCGGTCAGCGCGGGTAGCGGGACACGAATGATGTCGCCACTGGTCACAGGATTGAGTCCCATACCGGAATTAAGGATGGCCTTCTCTACCACGGGGACCATCTTTTTCTCCCATGGGGTAACAGAGAGGGTACGCGCATCACTGGCAGTAAGATTGGCGACCTGAGTAATCGGCACATTCGAGCCGTAGTAATCCACCATAATGTGGTCCAGCAGACTGGTATGGGCGCGGCCGGTACGAATCTTGGTAAGATCGTGACGTAACGACTCAATGCTCTTCTTCATGCGCGTTTCCGCGTCTTTTTTCAGATCGTTCAGCATTTGCCTTCTCCTATTGCACCAATGTGCCTTCGTTGCCACCCTCAACGATATTGATGAGGGCGCCCGGTTTTGCCATGTTGTAAACAAGGATGGGGAGTCGATTATCGCGGCACAGCACGATAGCCGTGGTGTCCATCACCGCCAATTTATTCTCTATGACCTGGTCGTAACTCAAACGTTCATAGCGCGTCGCCGTGGGATCTTTCTTTGGATCGGCGGTGTAAATGCCGTCGACCATTGTCGCCTTGATAACAACATTGGCGTTGATCTCAATTCCACGCAGGCTGGCCGCTGAGTCAGTGGTAAAAAATGGATTCCCGGTACCTGCTGCAAAAATCACGACACGCCCCTTTTCGAGGTGACGAACCGCACGACGCCGGATGTAGTCTTCACACACCTGATGGATCGGCAGCGCCGACATCACGCGAACCTTTATATCCTTGCGTTCCATTGCATCCTGTAGCGCGAGCGAATTAATCACCGTCGCCAACATACCCATATGATCCGCTGAGGTACGGTCCATCCCCTTGGCAGAGAGACTCACACCACGAAAGATATTGCCACCACCGATGACCACGGCAACTTGCACACCTTTATCGACCAGAGCCTTGACCTCGTCCGCCACCTTTTCGAGCACTGTGGGGTCGATACCAAAATTCTGCGTGCCCATGAGGGCCTCGCCGCTAAGTTTGAGCAGGATACGTTTGTATTTTAATGCGGACATGGGTGGCGTGCGTCTCCTTTACATATTGCTCTTGGCCTGAGCCATGACTTCATCGGCAAAGTTCTCGCTCTTCTTCTCGATTCCCTCACCAACTTCCATACGGATGAAGCTATGCACGGTGGCCTTGGCCTTCTGCAATAATTTCTCTACCGTAGTGTCGGGGTCTTTCACGAAGGGTTGGCCCAGCAGGGTCACTTCCTTTAGATATTTGCTGATACGCCCCTGGACCATCTTCTCGATAATCGCGGCGGGTTTGCCGCTCTCAGCCGCCTGAGCAGTAAAAATTTCTTTTTCTTTCGCCAGGTGCTCGGACGACACCTCGCTCTCATTGACACAGAGTGGGCGATTGGCGGCAATATGCATGGCCAGGTCCTTGCCCAGCTCATCACTACCCCCTTCCACATCAATTACTACAGCAATGCGGGTACCGTGAGAATAGGAAGAGACCTTGCCCTTGGCATTCATAAGATGGAAGCGACGCACGTTCATGTTCTCGCCAAGCTTGGCAATGAGGGCCTTGCGCGCATCTTCAATGCTCGCCTTGTCCCCGTCATTCAAGGGCATCGCCAGGAGGGCCTCCAGACTGGCAGGCTTATCCTTCAATACCCGTTCGGCAATCGCCCCGACAAATGCCACAAAGTCGTCGCCCTTGGCAACGAAGTCGGTCTCGGAATTGACCTCTACCACGGCGGCCGTCTTACCATCGGCGCTGGTCTTGATCGCGACCAGACCCTCTGCTGCGATACGCCCGGCCTTCTTGTCGGCCTTCGCCATACCTGACTTGCGCATGTGTTCAATGGCGGCCTCAAGGTCACCATTGGTCTCGGTCAGCGCCTTCTTGCATTCCATCATCCCGGCGCCAGTGCGCTCACGCAGTTCCTTAACCATTGCTGCTGAAATAGACATTGTGTGAATCCTCTTTCTACAAATTCTTAATTTGACTGAACCGACAGCGACGGGGCCGTATCTCCGAAAAAGGGGGCAGAGCCCCCCTTTTCGACGACCTTGCTGTTTAACCGGTGCGAGGCACCCGGTGTTTACTTGGCGGCCTTTTTCTTGACCGTGGTCTTCTTGGCAGTCTTTTTGGCGGCCTTTTTGGTTACTGTTGCACCATCAGTCTCTTCGGTATTGCCCTCGCTTGCACCGGCAGCCTGCTTCTTGGCGGCCTTCTTCACGGTTGCCTTGCGCGGCTCACCCGACTCTTCCAACTCGACGAAGTCATCTTCTGGACCGGCCAGGGTACTCAGGTTGGAGCGGCCATCCAGGACGGCATTCGCAATGCCCTGCGCGTACAGGGTGACGGCACGAATGGCGTCATCGTTCCCGGGGATGATGTAGTCGATGTCATCCGGGCTGTTATTGGTATCGACGACACCAATAACGGGGATACCCAGCTTCTTGGCCTCGGCAACGGCGATCTTCTCGTGACCCACATCAATAATGAACAGGGCATCGGGCAGGCCGGCCATATCCTTGATTCCGCCCAGGCTGCGCTCAAGCTTTTCGCGCTCGCGGCTCAGGGTCAGGGTCTCTTTCTTGGTTATGCGGTCAAAGGTACCGTCACCTTCCATGGTCTCCAGCTCTTTGAGGCGGCGAATGGATTGCTTTACGGTCTTGAAGTTGGTGAGCATGCCGCCCAACCAACGGTGATTCACATAAGGCATACCACAACGCTGGGCCTCGGCCTGGACGATGTCCTGGGCGGCGCGCTTGGTGCCTACGAACAGGATATTGCCGCGCTTGGAGGCCAGCTTGCCCAGAAAATTCACCGCATCGTTATAGAGCGGCAGCGACTTTTCCAGGTTAATGATGTGGATTTTATTACGTTCCCCGAAGATATAAGTCTTCATCTTGGGGTTCCAATATCGGGCTTGGTGGCCAAAGTGTACGCCGGCCTCCAGCATTTGACGCATAGTCATATCAGGCATGAGTGTCTCCTCGGGTTATGCCTCCACACACCCCACCTGCCAACCCCGTTACCGGGGCACCCTGGCAGCTGTGCCGGTGTGTGTGCGAATTTGTCCGTAAACGGACATTAAAAGTTTGGTTTGCCTTAACGGCGCGCGCTTTATACCATAACCCCGGTATCCCCGACAATAAATCCTTCTGTTTCATAAGCAATTTTTCCGGCAAATAGGCCATGGCCGCCGGTCCGCCACACATGGATAATGACCGCATGAGCGTAACCATCAAGACCCCTGAAGAGATTGAAAAAATGCGCGTGGCGGGCCGCCTGGCCGCTGAAGTGCTGGAGATGATTAAGCCGCACGTGCGAGAGGGGGTCACCACCACCGAACTCGACCGCCTCTGCCACGACCACATTGTGTATGTACAACAGGCCATCCCGGCCCCGCTCAATTACCACGGCTTCCCCAGTTCCATTTGTACCTCGGTCAATCAGGTGGTCTGCCACGGCATCCCGAATGAGAAGCGCCTGAAAAACGGCGACATGATCAATCTCGACATCACCGTAATCAAAGACGATTTCCACGGTGACACCAGCATGATGTTTTTTATCGGTGAGCCCTCGGTGCAGGCACAGCGCCTCAACAAGATTACCTACGAGTGTCTAGTCAAGGGTATCGAACTGGTAAAGCCCGGTATCCACCTGGGGGACATTGGGCATGTGATACAGCAACATGCCGAGTCTCACAGCTATAGTGTTGTACGGGAATATTGTGGCCACGGCATTGGTAGAAAATTTCACGAAGACCCGCAGGTCCTGCACTATGGCTCACCCGGAACTGGCATGATGTTGCAGGCGGGCATGACCTTCACCATTGAACCCATGATCAATGCCGGCAAGCGCAATGTGAAACTGATGAAGGACGGCTGGACCGTGGTCACCAAGGACCGCTCCCTCTCTGCCCAATATGAACACACTATTCTTGTTACCGCGACTGGGCACGAGGTGCTCACGCGCCGCATTGGGGAACAGCTTTAATGAATGCAGTCCTGGACCCTGCGCTCTTCGATGCAGCATCCTTTGACCTCACTGCCCT
>JAHEDA010000168.1 GCA_024641445.1 Gammaproteobacteria bacterium | reverse complement strand
AATCCAGCCCGCCAGAGAGCAAGACACCTACTGGCACGTCCGCCACGACCAGACGCTTGCGCACCGCCTCGCGCAGGGCATCGTGGATTACCTGGGTCCACTCAGCCTCAGTCTTTGCAAGACTTGGGCGCTGCGCCTTGAGGAACCAATAGCGGCGTTCGCTCACCTTGCCTCGGTGGTCAATCGTCAGGCTATAGCCAGGTCGGAGCTTCCGCACACCCTTGAGGATCGTATGGGGCGCGGGGATGACGGCGTGAAGGGTAAATTGGTGATGCAGGCCAACAGGGTCAATGGCTACATCCACACCACCAGCGGCGATTAAGGCCTGCGGATTGGAGGCAAAGCGCCAGCGTCCATTCTGGGTACTGTGGTAGAAGGGCTTAATGCCCATGCGATCACGTGCACAAAAGAGTACCTGCTTCTGGTGATCCCAAATCGCAAAGGCAAACATGCCATGCAGATATTCGGGGCAACGCTCGCCCCACTTGTGATAGGCCTTGAGGATCACCTCGGTGTCACCCTCGGTGAAACAGTTGTAACCCTCGGCAATAAATTGTTGGCGCAATTCCGGGTAATTGTAAATGGCACCATTGAAGACGATGGTCAGCCCCAGCTCATGATCGACCATGGGCTGATTGGCGCGCGGGTTCAGATCGATAATCGAGAGACGACGCTGCCCCATCGCCATCGGACCCTGCTGCCAGGTGCCCTCGGCATCCGGGCCACGCCGCTCCAGCGCGGGTAACATACTTTTAATTGCGCTGAGGTCACCCGCACCCTTGAGATTCAATTCACCACAGATGCCACACATTGTTGTTACTGGACCACCGAATGATTAGAAGGGGATTAGCTGCCCTGTGCGGCCTCATTCTAAACCAGATAAAACACCCGCACACGCACCCCAAATAAAAAAGCCCCGCTGAGGCGGGGCCTTGGTAGAACTAAGGTGTTGACAACTAGAACCCTACATTCAGGCGTACGAATGCGGGTGTAGCGACAGTAGAGACGTTACCAATATTGCGCATCACACCGAGGTCAAGCAGGACATTGCCCTTTGCGTGCCAGCGCATACCCAGGAACAGATCGGTCGAAGTCGGGCTGGGGGACGTCTGCATACTGATCTCGGCGCCGAAAGAGGCCCCTGCAATGGCCTTCTGCTGTGGCTGGAAAAAGCCAGCGGCCTTCAAGAACACATAGCTTTCACTCTGTCCACCCTTACACGCACTACAGTTGAATATCTCGGCATTACCATTGTAGAGAAGGCTACTGGCACTTCCGGTATAGGAAAACCCAAGAGTAACATTGGTGTAACTCGCGCCAGTTGTTGTATCCATGTACAGCTTGCCATAGGCCGCCATATTCGCAGTAAATGGGTATTTGTAGCCAATGCCGGTGCTGTTTGAGGAACTCAGGGTGGGGTCGATCAACACCTCACCACCAAAGGCACCGAGACGAATATCGTTGCGTGAGGCGGTCAGTGAGTCATACAGATTGGCACTGACGGTACCATTCTCCACCACCCCGGCCATCTCCTGCACAAACCCGAACGATGGGGCATTAAAATTACCCGCCGCCTGCGCTGCGGTACTTGCTGTAGTGAAGCTAAACAATAGAAATGAGGTGACTAGAAAACGGTTCATGGCCTCTCCAAGCGATTCAGGTATATGATGGGGCGCAGAATAGAGAGACCGCAACAGAAAATATATTGCTCACATCACACTTTACTGCTAATCAGCATCTGGTTTACCCCAGGCACCACCGCCAGCACTGCACACGCTTAATACATCACCCGCCTCCGCATCAAAACATACCTTGGGTTCAATCGCCGTTAGATTGAGGTGATTCTCACCCACCCGACCAGCATGACCTCCCTGCAATCCCCACGGCGCATGACGCCGCCGCTCCGTCAGGAGCGTTACGGTCGTCGGGGCAAGAAATTCAAATTCACGCACCAGGCCATTCCCGCCCTGGTGCAATCCTTTGCCACCGGTAGCCTTGCGTAACGCATAGCGTCTTACCCGCACAGGATAGTGTTGTTCCAAAACTTCAATCGGGGTGTTGCGAGTATTCGTCATGTGCGTCTGCACACCAGAGAGGCCCGCATAGTTTGGGCCCGCACCCATGCCGCCCCCCATGGTCTCGTAGTAGTCCCAGCTTCGCCCTTGATATTCACCGCCCATGGCGAGGTTGTTCATGCTGCCGTGACTGGCCGCGGGGATTTGATCGGGGATGGCCTGTGCCAACGCACCTGTTACCACATCGACGATGCGTGTGCTGGTCTCAACATTCCCCGCCGCCACCGCGGCCGGTCGCTGGGCGTTGATCAGGCAACCCAGAGGCGCACTCAACCGAATAAGGCGAAAGCTCCCGGCACAGGCCGGTGTGTGCGCTGGCATGAGACATCGAAAGACGTAATACACCGCCGCCGCCGCGACAGAGAGTGGGCAGTTCACATTGCCGGGGGTTTGTGCCGCCGTCCCCGCAAAGTCAACGTGTACCCGGCCATCATCCACCGATAACACCGCGTGGATCTTCAGGTCCCGATTGCCCAGACCATCGTCATCTAATACATCCGTGCAGGAATAACGCCCATTGGGAATCGTCTTCAAGGCAACCTGGGCAAGTCGCTCGGCATAATCATTCAGTTGTAACAAGGCATCGTTAAACAATTGCGCCCCCATACGCTCAATGAGGGCCTGTAGTCGGCGCACGCCAAGTTGATTCGCGCTTATCTGGGCAGAGAAATCCCCCCTGGCCTCATCTTGATTACGTGCCGTACTCACGATGCTATCCAATACGTCATCGAGCACTCTCCCCTGACGCTGCAAGCGCGTGGGGGGAATGATCACGCCTTCCTCTTGCAGTGTGTGCGAGATGGGCATGGAGCCTGGAGAGGTGGCGCCAATATCGGCGTGGTGTGCACGATTGACCACAAAGGCCCGAAGTTTCTCTCCAACGAATACCGGTGCTATCACCGTAACATCGGGTAGGTGGGTGCCGCCGAGAAAGGGGTCATTCATGACCACCATGTCCCCATCCGACCACACAATACCCGTGACGATACTGTTCATGGCGTAGGCCATGCTGCCAAGATGCACCGGGATATGGGCAGCCTGGGCGCACAGGCCGCCGTCGGCATCAAACACTGCACAGGAGTAGTCGAGACGATCACGGATATTGGGAGAAAATGCCGCACGTTGCAGGACGGCCCCCATCTCGTCACAGATAGCGGCGATGCGGCTGGAAAAAATACTAAGGTCAATAGAATCCATCGGTATTGTGCGAAAACAGTGCATCACAGAATGGTAACACGGGCCCAAACTCCCTCTCGATAATGGGGGGTGACCAAAGACGCAGTATCATAGTAGACTAATCGGCATTGAGAAAATGATTTCCGCAACCACTCTAGGGGAGAATACTGAAAATGAATCCATTGAAATCGATCCAAGGCACCATTATCGCTGGCGTTGTGCTGGCACTGATCCTGGCCTTCGCCCTCTCGAACGGTACTGGTAACCACCTCGAATGGACTGTTTGGTTCCACGTCCTGGTCGGTATCACCTGGATTGGCCTGCTCTATTACTTCAATTTCGTACAAACCCCGGCCGTAGCCGCCGCCAATGCCGACCAGGGTGGTCCTGGTGCCGCCGGTATCAATAAGTATGTCGCCCCCCGTGCCCTGCTGTGGTTCCGCTGGGCCGCTGTATTGACCTGGCTGTCCGGCGCCGCGGCCCTATGGAAGATGGGCATCCTGGCCGACGCCTTCATGCTCAAGGGTGGCGCCGCCGTCATCGGCATGGGCGCATGGCTGGGTACCATCATGTTGTTCAACGTGTGGGTACTGATTTGGCCAAACCAGCAGAAGATCCTGGGTCTGAAGCAGGCTACGGATGCAGAGAAGGCCAAGGCCCGTGTTGTCGCCCTGATGGCCTCACGCACCAATACCCTGCTATCTATCCCAATGTTGCTGGGCATGACCGCTCACGCTCACGGCCTGCCCTTCTAAACAGGTAAGTATCCACGCAAAAGGCCCGGCCTCGCCGGGCCTTTTGCTTTGTGGGTTTGCCTGCCACGCCCACTATGACTAAAATCAGGGTTTTCCAGCGGCGGTCCACCAGACGGGGCGGACTGCTTTTTTATTTTGGGACACAACAATGACTGACCACTTAATGCACAACTATGCCCGCCAGAGCGTCACCTTTGAACGTGGTGAGGGTGCCTGGCTCTGGGATAATCACGGCAATAAGTATCTTGATGCATTGGGTGGGGTGGCCGTATGCAGCCTGGGTCATGCCCATCCCGCGGTCACCAGTGCACTGTGCGAACAGGCGAGCCAGTTAATCCATACCTCTAACATTTATGGGATAGCCCATCAGGCCAAGCTGGCCGATCGGCTCTGCGCACTGTCTGGAATGGAGAGTGCGTTCTTCTGTAACTCCGGTGCCGAGGCCAACGAAGCGGCCATCAAGATCGCGCGCCTCTATGGGAACAAGAAGGGTGTAAAGGTCCCGACCATCATCGTCATGGAAGGCAGCTTCCACGGCCGTACCCTCGCCACTCTAACCGCCACAGGCAATCGCAAGATCCAGGCGGGCTTTGAGCCACTGGTGCAGGGCTTCGTACGCGCGCCCTACAATGACCTTGAGGCGATCAAGAATATTGCGACGAATAATCAGGACGTGGTCGCCGTGCTGGTCGAGCCCGTTACTGGTGAGGGCGGCATTGGTATCCCTGATGCAAATTATTTAAAGGGCATCCGTGCGATATGCGATCAGCGTGGCTGGCTCATGATGCTGGATGAGATTCAGACAGGCATGTGCCGCACCGGCAAATGGTTTGCATTCCAACACACCGATATCACGCCCGACGTCATGACCCTGGCCAAGGCACTTGGTAATGGTTTCCCCATCGGCGCCTGTCTGGCACGTGGCGTTGCCGCCGAGACCTTTCAGCCTGGCAATCACGGCTCTACCTATGGTGGCAACCCACTCGCCAGCCGCGTAGCCCTGGCCGTGATCGATACCATGGAACAGGGAAAGTTGGCCGAGCGTGCCGCCAGTCTGGGGCAACACATTACGGATGGTTTTAAACTCGCGCTGGCAGATATCCAGGGTGTCGTCGAGATCCGTAACAAGGGCATGATGATCGGCATCGAGCTGGATCGCCCCTGTGCCGAACTGGTCAAGCAGGCCATTGCAGCCGGACTGCTCATCAATGTCACGGCGAATACCGTCGTGCGTCTTCTGCCACCCCTGATCCTGAATGACGCCGAGGCAGATCAAATCATCGCCGGTGTCAGCGACCTCATCAAGCGTTTCCTGGCGCCATAGCGCCAGCGCGTGCACAAGGAGTATCGAGCATGCCGCAGCATTTTCTTACCCTCATGGACCTGTCACCGACGCAGCTGCGTACACTGATCAATCGCGCCATCGAACTCAAGGCCATCCTACGTCGTGGCGAACTGCATGAATACCTCAAGCACAAGACCTTGGGGATGATCTTCGACAAGTCCTCCACCCGCACCCGCGTCTCGTTTGAGGCGGCGATGGCACAGTTTGGCGGCCATGCCATCTTCCTCTCGCCACGTGATACCCAACTGGGGCGTGGTGAACCGATTGAAGACAGTGCGC
>JAHEDA010000167.1 GCA_024641445.1 Gammaproteobacteria bacterium | reverse complement strand
GGGCTGAGCCGTGACGTCGATCTCCTCCGGTGGCTGACCGAGGATGTACAGGTCGTCGAGATTGTCGGCCATGCTGGCCAGTACCTGCTCGCGGTTGGTGACCTTGAGCGAGACATCAATCCCCGGATAGCGCTTGCTGAACTCACCGAGCAGGCGCGGCACAAAATAGGAGGCGGTGGTGATGGCCATTAGTTTGAGCCGCCCCTTCTTCATACCCTGTCGCTCGTTCATGGACATGGTGAAACGGTCGAGGGTGCCAAAGACCTCACGGCTGGCCTGCGCCAGCTCACGCCCGGCGTCAGTGAGCTGGACCTTCTTGCCGATCATCTCCAGCAGGGGGATCCCGACGATGTCCGTGAGTTTTTTCATCTGCATGGAGATGGTTGGCTGGGTCAGGTGCAGCTCCTCGCCCGCACGGGTAAAGCTACCCAGGCGAGCAATGGCCTCAAAGATCTCGAGCTGGCGGAAGGTGGTGTAGTGACGCATAGGTTTAGTATAGATAATTATCTATGATTAACATAGAAAAAAACGACTGTTATTGATGATGCAGCTTGGGCAATATCCTCCCACCGCGTAGCCATGAGTCCTTACGCGTAACTACTCTTCAACCAAAGGAGACACTGCAATGGCAGTCAAGACCTATAACGCGGGTGTGAAGGAATACCGCGAGACATACTGGATGCCCAACTATACCCCGAAGGACACCGATATCCTGGCGTGCTTCAAAGTCACCCCACAACCTGGCGTTCCGCGTGAAGAAGTTGCCGCCGCCGTGGCCGCCGAGTCTTCCACCGGTACCTGGACCACCGTCTGGACCGACCTGTTGACCGACCTGGACTACTACAAGGGCCGTGCCTACGCCATCGAAGACGTACCCGGTGACGACACCTGCTTCTACGCCTTTGTGGCCTACCCCATCGACCTGTTCGAGGAAGGTTCCGTGGTAAACGTCATGACCTCACTGGTCGGTAACGTGTTCGGCTTCAAGGCCCTGCGCGCCCTGCGTCTGGAAGACATCCGCTTCCCCATCGCCTATGTCATGACCTGTAATGGCCCTCCGCAGGGTATTCAGGTTGAACGCGACATGCTCAACAAGTATGGTCGTCCGCTGCTCGGTTGTACCATCAAGCCCAAGCTCGGTCTGTCCGCCAAGAACTACGGCCGCGCCTGTTACGAAGGTCTGCGCGGTGGTCTGGACTTCACCAAGGACGACGAAAACGTCAACTCACAGCCTTTCATGCGCTGGCGTCACCGTTTCGACTTCGTTATGGAAGCTATCCATAAGGCTGAAGCCGAGACTGGCGAGCGTAAGGGCCACTACCTGAACGTCACCGCACCCACATCAGACGAAATGATGAAGCGTGCGGAGTACGCGAAGGAAATCGGCGCGCCGATTATCATGCACGACTACATCACCGGCGGTTGGTCTGCCAACACCCAGCTGGCACAGTGGTGTCAGGACAACGGTATGCTGCTGCACATTCACCGCGCCATGCACGCCGTACTCGACCGCAACCCCCACCACGGTATCCACTTCCGCGTACTGACCAAGATCCTGCGTCTGTCCGGTGGTGACCACCTGCACTCCGGTACCGTTGTCGGTAAGCTCGAAGGCGACCGCGATGCCACCCTGGGCTGGATCGACATCATGCGTGACTCCTACATCAAGGAAGATCGTTCACGCGGTATCTTCTTCGACCAGGATTGGGGTGCAATGCCGGGTGTTCTGCCGGTTGCCTCCGGTGGTATCCACGTATGGCACATGCCTGCACTGGTCAGCATCTTCGGTGATGACTCCGTCCTCCAGTTCGGTGGCGGTACGTTGGGTCACCCCTGGGGTAATGCCGCTGGCGCCGCCGCCAACCGCGTTGCGGTTGAGGCCTGCGTTGAGGCCCGTAACCAGGGCCGCGCGCTGGAGAAGGAAGGTAAGGACATCCTTACCAACGCTGCCAAGCACAGCCCGGAGCTCAAGATGGCGATGGAAACCTGGAAGGAAATCAAGTTCGAATTCGACACCGTCGACAAACTGGACGTTGCGCACAAGTAAGTAGCGAGTTGCGGGTAGCTGGGGAAACCCAGTTACCTCGCCACAAGCAACTAAACAGCAAAGCGTCTACCGAAGTCGGAAGAATTGAATTCGAAATCAATTGTGGAGATTTAGACAATGAGTGATATGCAAGACTACAAATCAAGCTTGAGCGATACCTCAAGCCGCAAGTTTGAGACCTTCTCATACCTGCCTGCTCTGTCTGCGGACCAGATCCGTAAGCAGATCGAGTACATCGTGAGCAAGGGCTGGAACCCCGGCATTGAACACACTGAACCAGAAAATGCCTTCAGCCATTACTGGTACATGTGGAAACTGCCAATGTTCGGTGAGACCGATGTCACCGCCATCCTGGCCGAAGTTGAAAACTGCCACAAGGCTCACCCCAAGAACCACGTGCGTCTACTTGGCTTTGACAACTTCAAGCAATCTGCTGGCGCTGCCATGGTAATCTACCGCGGCAAGACTGTTTAAGTCTGGCAGGGATAGTAGGAATAAAGCCCCTGCCCGGAAACGGACAGGGGTTTTTTATGAGTTGCATGCTGCATTCACCGTTACAAAGCTTAAAAAAGTATTCAAACAATGAGCAAACCAGATAAATACGTGGGCATACACAATGACATCAATGGCGGCATGACCACCATTGGCAAGATCATTCGCGATGCCTGGGTATTCGAGCTACTACCTGAAAGCGAGACCTGCGAGGGCTGGAACCTAGCCGGGATTGACTCCTTATTGCAGAAGGTCAATGCCGAGTGGGACAAATATGGCTGTCTGGTTAGCCATTTACCACCGAATCTGCGTGAACGTCACGAACGAATCCATGGCACGGCATTGGAAACTGCACGCGCCGCCGGTTGGAGTGGTGAACACGAAACCGACGATGAAGAATAAATAAAGGTGCCGCAAGGTACACAGCGACAATGAGGATGAACGATATGTCTAAGGTCAGTACTGAGCAGTATAAAGTCCAGAAACAACCCTACTACGAAGCGGTTGCGAACGAGATTGAGTTATACGAGGCCGCCTATGCCGCCCGTATGCCGATGATGCTGAAGGGTCCGACCGGCTGCGGTAAGTCACGCTTTGTGGAATACATGGCGTGGAAACTGGGCAAGCCCCTTATCACGGTGGCCTGTAACGAAGACATGACCGCCTCAGATCTGGTCGGTCGTTTCCTGCTCGATAAGGATGGCACTAAATGGCAGGATGGCCCGCTCGCCACCGCCGCTCGTATTGGTGCGATTTGTTACCTCGACGAAGTCGTGGAGGCACGCCAGGACACCACCGTTGTCATCCACCCCCTGACCGACCATCGGCGTCAGTTGCCGCTGGATAAAAAGGGCGAGCTCATTGAGGCGCATGCTGACTTCCAATTAGTCATCTCCTACAACCCCGGCTATCAGAGTCTGATGAAAGACCTGAAACAATCGACCAAGCAGCGCTTTGGCGGCCTGGACTTCGATTACCCCGAGGCCAAGATTGAGACGTCGATCGTCTCCAAGGAAGCCGGTATCGATGCCGCAACCGCCGAAAAGCTGGTGCAGATCGCACACCGCGCCCGCAATCTGAAGGGACACGGACTCGACGAGGGTATCTCGACCCGCTTGTTGGTGTATGCAGGACAGTTGATCAACAAGGGCATCAAACCGGTCGCCGCCTGCCAGATGACCATGGTGACGCCGCTGACCGATGACCCGGACATGCGTGAGACCCTGAGCGCTGCCGTGAATACATTCTTTGTCGATTGATCCAGCCAGACCTATCCCCCAAGATACGCCACAAATTTAATCGTGCGTATAACTGGAGAGGTGTTGGGTCATGACCATGGATAAATCAGTTATCGACAAGCTACGGCAGGATATTGCCTTCACCGACACGCTGGGTGGGCAGACACTGACGTTTCAAACTACCTGGGGACTGTTCTCCCCACGGGCATTGGATGAGGGCACGCTCCTGTTAATGGAATACGTTGAGGTCAAGCCTGCCGATAACTGTCTGGACCTCGGTTGTGGTTACGGTGCCATCGGCCTGGCGATGGCCAGGTTGGCGCCGCAGGGACATACCACACTGGTTGATAAAGATTTTGTTGCGGTGGACTACGCCAATAAAAATGCCGCGCTGAATAAAATTACCAATGCCGAGGCACTGCTCAGCAATGGGCTGGCACAGATTCCGGACAGGAAGTTTGACGTGATTGCCTCGAATATCCCGGCCAAGGTCGGTAATGAGTTGATGACCATTTTTTTTATGGATGCCTATCGGCAGATGAATACCGGTGGCCGCCTTTACGTCGTAACCATCAATGGACTGCGCGACTACATCAAGCGTGTGTTCAAAGAGATCTTTGGTAACTATGACAAAATGAAACAAGGTAAAAATTACACCGTAGGTATGGCAGAGAAAACCGGATAAGGACAGAGCGTTTCTTATTCTGTGACTTGCCGTAAGTGAAGGAAGGTAGCGACGATGTCAATTAACCTGAAAGACTACGAGGATCAACTAAAAGACGTCGCCCCCGTCGTGCGCGATGTGCTCGAGAGCACCTTTCAGGAGGCCTCGCGCGTCATGTCACCGGCAGGACTGACGGCCTATCTTGAGGGTGCCCGCGCCCTCTGCAATCTGGGGCGTGGCACCGATGTCGTCGTTTCGTATCTGCAACAGATGCCGCTGGTGGTGAAAGAGACCGGTGAGGATATTCTTAACGATGTCCTGACCGCGGCGATGAAACTTGCCTCGATGACCTCCGCCGAGGTCATCGCACTCATGTTCAATAGTCTGCCCACGGCAGCACGCCGTCTGGGTGACGCCGAGCTGGTACGCGGTTACCTCACCCTGATACACCAATTGGCCTCAACCGCCGCGCGCGGCCTGCGGCCGATGCTCAATCACATGGACGAACTCCTGTCCAAGCTGACCCTGAGCGGCCTGCGTCGCTGGGCCAATTTTGGCGCCCAGGCCTATCGCCGTGACTTTAATAATCTGACGGCCTACTTCAATCTGGAGTCACAAGACAGCAAGGCGATGCTGCAAAAAGAGCGGCGCGGCACGCTGTTTATCGATGTACAACGCAAACTGAATTTTTACCTGCGCGCCCTCTGGGGCCGTGATTTCTTTCTACGCCCGACCGGCGCCGACTATACCGACTTTCGTCCCTATATCGACGCTCGCATCTTTCACATGCCGGATGCCGTGGATGCCATTGGCGAGGTCTCCGGATTGGAGTTGTTTCGCGCCACCTCTGCGCACATGGCCGCACATCTGTCCTACACCAATGCCCGCATCTCGGCAGAGCAGCTCAGTCCGGCACAAATGTTTTTCATTGCATTTATCGAAGATGCACGCGTTGAATACAAGGCGACCAAAGATTTCCCGGGCCTGAAAAAACTCTGGCGTTCCTTACTGGTGATGAAACCGCAGGAGAATGCCGAGCACCCAAGCATGGAGGTACTGGAACATATCGCCCTGATGTTACTGGATAACACCGTTACCTGTGATGATGCTGAAATCAGCGCGATTGTTCAGCGTTTTCACGACAACATCGAGCGCGAACAGGACAACGGCCAATTCTCCTGGCACCTGGGTTTTGAGCTGTATAACCTGTTCGCGTCTCGTCGTGAGG
>JAHEDA010000166.1 GCA_024641445.1 Gammaproteobacteria bacterium | reverse complement strand
CCACATCATCGGCAAGGGCGCGGACGAAATGCTGCAAGGGTTTGCCGTGGCCATCAAGATGGGGGCGACCAAGAAAGATTTTGATAATACCGTAGCGATACACCCGAGCAGTGCGGAGGAACTCGTTACGATGCGCTGAGCAAAGCGCCAAATAATATTAGGGGTTTCAAGAACAGGTTAAGTCGAGAACGGCTCGACCGGGGCCTGTTTTTGAAATACCCGTAAGCTTGAGGGAGCAAGGCCGGGGATGAGTTCTACCGAACCACTACAGGTGATGAGTTTCCGCATAGGCGGTATGTTGTTTTGTGTACCGGTCACTCAGGTGGAGGCGATCGTCGAGGTCCCCAAGCTGACCAGCCTGCCTCTGTTACCAACTTTTGCCCTGGGTGTATTTCAATACCGTAACGAGGTCGCGGCGGTGATCGACCTTGGCGTTCTGCTGGAGGTCCCGCGTGAGGCCGAGGCGGCCAAGCCCTGTCTCATCATGTCACGTATTCAGCAGCAGGCCGCCGGCTTTTTGGTGGACACAGTCCTGGATCTACTCGATACCACGCTATATACCTGGACCACGGTACCGGTTGTTCACGCAGGGCAGCAGGTCGAGCTCGCCCTGGTGCGCGAGCAGGAGATGTTTCTCCTGCTGGACTTTGAGGATATGGATGAGCTGCATCGTATGATGCAAGACGTGAAGCAGGGGCGCGCAAGAGGCCTGCCGCATGAATCAAAGGAGACCACCGCACCCTCACACGCAACTGCTCCCGCACCCGAAGTCATTGAGGAGACAGCCCCTGTCCCGGACGCTACTCCCATGGTCATAGAAGCCTCACCCCTTCCTCATGAAGAGCCGCCTCCATCTGAGCCTGTCTCATCGGTGGTATCTGAACCTGACATACCGGCGGGTGTGGTGGAGCCCATGCCCGCTCAGGATGTGATGGCTAATATCAATTCTGAGCCGTCTGTCGATGAATTGAATCTAAGCGAGTCCGAATACGATGAACTGGTGAATGTGGTTAGCGCGGTGGATGCAGACGATCCGGCCGCTGGTGAGGGGCCGGTTACCGTCGCTGCCTTACTGGATTCAGTCAACGATATCCATTCTATTTTGCGTAGTGACAGCACTGCACCGATACCCGTGGCAGATATAGAAGAGATGGAACCTGCGGAAGATGCCATAACACTGGGCGCTGCCGCCGCACGTGGTGTAAAGAGTGATTATGTAATCAGCGATGAGCCCGCCGATTATGTGGATGATGAGTTTCCTGAGGCGGCTGAGTCGCCGCAAGTAATCTCTCAAAACGGGCATCACATACATACCTCGTCTTCGAGGCGGCCCTTGATCGTACGGGCGGAGCCAGACCCGGTTAGCACACAGAGAAAAATGTTTTTGTTTGGGATCGTGGCCTCGCTCATTGTGTTGGGCCTCATGTGGTGGGGCTTGCACGTTGTGGACCAGAAACGCCTTCGTACTGACAAGACGCAGATAGATGAAGTAGTTGCCCCGATAGTGATCGCGCAGGGCCCCGAATCGACGGCGGTCCAGGACAATGAGATAACCATTATTGAAAAGAAGGACGGGCCAGAACGCCTGCTGGTTGAATTACCCGAACATGAGATGCACGTGATTCGCGCGGAGAGTATGGATAAGAATCATCCATTACAAGCTGCCTCGCCCGAAGAAATGCTACATCATGTCGTACATGGTGATACGCTCTGGGATATCGCACGAAAATATTTAAAGAATCCCTTTCGCTATCCCGAACTGGCCAGGAACAGCGCCATCAATAATCCAAATCTGATCTATCCTGGTGACGTAGTGAGAATAACTCGACGCCCAGTCAGGGGTGCAGCGAAGTGACTTTGCGCTGGTTTGACGGCAAGCAACCGCAGTTGGCGGCGGGCGTATACGTGGATGAGTCAGCACTGGTGATGGGGGATGTTGTCATTGGCGCAGATAGCTCTATCTGGCCGATGGCCGTGGTACGCGGAGATGTCAATAGTATTCGCATTGGCTCACGCACGAATATTCAGGATGGTTCGATTTTACACGTGACACACGATGGCCCATATCAATCAGGTGGCTATGCATTGGAGATCGGTGACGATGTTACGGTTGGTCACAGGGTGATCCTGCATGGAGCTCTAGTGGGCAATTGCTGTCTGATTGGGATGGGCGCGATCATCATGGACGGAGCCGTGGTTGGAGACTACTCTATGATCGGAGCCGGCGCATTGATATCGCCAGGCAAGCTACTCCAAGGTGGTTATCTCTGGCTAGGGCAGCCTGCACGGCGCGTGCGTGAACTGACACTGCAAGAGCGTGGGCAGATCGAATACTCTGCTGCACACTATGTCCTTTTGCAGCAGCGTCATACTGCTGCGGTCTAACAGGTCATTAATAAAAGGGGAAGTTAACTCTGATGAAGATTGTCTCCCTGCTCTGGAAGATCTATTTTGTCATACTGACGCTGATCTATATCGCCGGCTATGTGTTCGCGCTCATGGCAAAACCGGGTCTCTTTCAATATATCGATATTGTACCGAGTTTGCTTGGACTGCTTGGTCTGTTTGGTTATGCCTTCCATAAAGCAATACTCAAGCCGATGGTGTGGAAGGTCGTTTTTGTCCTGGTGCTTGTCTGGAATCTGTATTACAACGGATATCTGGGGTGGTTGGACATCGTAACTATTAACGGCTTGAGTATTACTTTATTCGTGCTGGCCTTTCTTATTCTGGTGCCGAATTTTCTGGCGCTCTTTCTTTATGGTTTCAAGTCGGCCGATATTTGGGGGCATGGCGCACCCAAGCAGGTGGTTGAAGACTTGTAGAAATGAGGTTAGCTACTGGCTTGCAGTCCTAACTGCTCGTAGACCAAACAGCGGTTGCTGAAATTTCTTGCCATAGATTTCCTGCAGCTCATGTGCCAGATGCTCCATCTTCTCCTTCGAACCATCCAGTGTCACAAAGAGTCTGAGGATACTCTCATCGAGATCGTGGAGAGGACGCTGATGTTGTTTTTCGTACAAGGCCTCTAACGCACCGATTAGATGCTTTATTTGCCTGGCATCAAAGCCCTTTAGTTCCAGCTGCCGATAGATCGTATCCTCCAGACTGAGGGGGAGTTCACCAAAGCGCTCGTTGTAGCGATCCATAAGCAGCTCAATGAATTGGCGGGCCTGGGTCTGGTCAGAACTGTTTATCCATTGAATGGCCTCATGCAGTGCGAAGTTTGGCTCAGCATGTTTGCGTCGATCAATGATCTCTTTGCTCTGTGTTGCATCGGGCTCCTCATAGCGTAGCTTCTCCCAGTAGGCAAGAAATGAATTGTCTTCGCCAGGGTGACTAAAGTGACGCTGAATAGCATGGGCCATGGTGAGCAGATTACGGCTGGCGGGGCACTCAGGCGTCTCTAACACAAACGGGCGTTGCCGCCGTACGGCACGGAGGACTTCACCGTCCTTGGGGAGGTAGCCGAGAAAGCTGACGCGGGTGTGCAGGAAGCGCTCGACCGTGCCGGCAAAGCGTTTGAACTGCCCCATGGCCTCGGTGAAGTCTGTTGCCATGTTGACGATGGTGTAGATTGGACGGCGAAATCCCTGTTGTGTCAGGACCTTGATCAAGGCAAAGGCGTCGGTGAGCGAGGTGGGTTCGGTGGAGACCACGAGCACAGCATAGTGTGACGCGTGGATGAAGTGACGGACTCCTTTGCCGATGCCCGCTGCGTTATCTACGATCAAGTAATCATAGTCTTGTTCCAGTGCCTGGAAGGCCTTGCTCAGACGTTGCAGCTGCACAGGGGAGAGCTCGGCGTGATCCGCGACACCGGAGGCGGCTGGCAAGATATGGATGCCGCCGGGGGCCTTGAGTGTGATCTCGGCAAGACTTCTTTCGCCGTTGAGAAAATCGGAGAGGGTTAGCTTGGGTAGTATGCCGAGGAGGATATTAATATTGGCAAGGCTGCTGTCGGCGTCGATGACGCAGACCCGGTGTCCCTGTTTAGCCAAGGCGATACCGAGATTGGCGGCAACATTACTCTTGCCGACCCCACCCTTACCACTGCTGATGCTGATGACCTGTGCACGTCTTGTGCGTTCACTCGATCCCTGCACCGACCGTGAAACTGCATCCTCGTCCATCGGTCAATTCCCCCTTTCGACCCAAGTGTATCACTGCTGATCTATGATGGAAGCCGTACCCTTAATTTTTTTCAGTTTGTCGACGCATCGTCTGACTAGGGCTAAGATAGTGCATTCCTATCGCAAGAGGTGAAGCAGGTGATATCGAGAGTCATTTTTGCAGTCAATGCCTTCATGGGGGTCGACCACCAACACACCAGTCATGCTGAAAAACTGGCTTCTGCGGTAGGTGGCTTCTGCGGCATCGTTGCCGTGTTTGCCGTTACTCGCGCCATCCTGCCACCCGCTGCCGTGGTCTGGATTGTCGCCTCCATGGGTGCCTCGGCCGTACTCCTGTTTGCCGTACCACATGGCAAGTTATCGCAGCCTTGGGCGCTGTTGGGGGGGCACTTTTTTTCAGCCGTGATCGGTGTGACCTGTCAGCGCTGGATAAGTGATCCGGTTATTGCCGCGGGTGTGGCCGTGGGCCTGGCGAATGGCACTATGTACTACATGCGCTGTATTCACCCTCCCGGTGGTGCCTCGGCGTTGCTTGCAGTTATCGGCGGGCCAGCCATCCATGCGTTGGGGTACGGCTATGTCTTCTCATTGGTTATGCCCAATGCCTTGATCATCCTGGCGGTAGCCATCGCCTTCAATGCCCTGTTCCACTGGCGGCGTTATCCCATGGCGTTGATGGAATGGCGCGCTGGCCCGCCTGTAAAGGCCAAGACCGATGAGTTGAAGGAGGCCGATATTGCCTATGCCCTGGAGAAGATGGACCTGCTCGTGGATGTAACTCCAGAGGACCTGCAACAGATATATAAATTGGCGCGTGAGCACGCCCGTCCAATCGGTTTTGATCCCGCTTCGATAAAGCTGGGCCATTATTATAGTAATGGTGCCTATGGTAGGGAGTGGTCAGTACGACAGGTGGTGGATATGCCCGAGCAGTCTGACGCCGAGGTAAAGCTTATCTACAAGGTGATCGCGGGTAAGGAAAGACGTGAAAGCGGGGTTTGTACGCGCGAGGAGTTCGCGCGCTGGGTGCGGCATGAGGTGTATCGCAATGAAACCACCTGGCAGCGGGTGTAGAGTTTTCGGCATATTAGAAATATCAAATATAGGCTAGGTGAATTTCTTCCGAGTATGCCTGGCAGTGACGCAGGTCGCAGTTCATGTTATTCACGACAGTTCGTAGCTTGGGGGATCAAAATTTGATTTACAGGTATTAGGCGAGGGTGTATATAAACGCCACGAAAAAACAAATTGTAGGAGATAGTCAATGAAAGCTTCCTTAATCAAGGCAGTGGTAGTGTCAGTTGCCCTTTTAGGCGTAAACGCGTTCGCGGTAGCCGCCAACGTAGAGAACAAGGTTGTTATCCAGGTCAGCAGCGGTGACGAGGCCGATCAGACCCTGGCCCTGAACAATGTCGTGAATGTGCAGAAGGAATTCGGCGGTGCCGATAAGGTCGCCATCGAGGTTGTTGCCTACGGCCCCGGTCTCGCAGTCCTGACCCCGAAGAGTGAAAATGCCGATCGCGTAAAGAGCCTTGCCAAGCAGGGTATTACCTTTAGTGCCTGTGGCAACACCATGAAGGCGATGGAAAAGAAGAGCGGC
>JAHEDA010000165.1 GCA_024641445.1 Gammaproteobacteria bacterium | reverse complement strand
ACTGGAGACGCACCGCCCCCTGTTTGATAGCGTAATCATAGCAGTGATTAATAAGCGCCGTAGCGATTCCGCGCTCACGATACTCTGGCAAGGTATAGAGATCATTCATTACACCCACTTTGTCGGTGATGCTGCTGACAAAGGAAAAGTACACGGTAGAAAAACCAAGCACTTGGCCCTGCTCACGATAGAGAAACTGGCAACCAGAGGGATTCGTCTCACCAAACTGAGATAAGTAAGCACGGTTTCGACTATCGGAAATATCTTGTACTTTGTAGAACTCTAGATAGGCCCGAAACAACGGCAAGACATCATCCAGTGATTCGACTGTGACAGCCTCTATCATCTTTCTCTCCATCAATTGATACGGCGTTGGCTTACAGCCTAGCGGAGTACCACATTTAAAACAATTTCTGTATATGGCTAGCGCCAAAGCAGGTATAAAAGCAGGCTAATGATAAAGCCAAGTATGACCTTTGATGTGATTGGAATATAGATGCGAGTATTTTCCGACTCATAATGGATATCGTCAGGAAGATGACCAACCCACCGTACCAGACCAGAGGCACATTGAACCAGCAGCCCGATGATGACCAGTATGATTCCAGCGGTGATGCCCAGCACCCTACACATCCACCCGTTATAAGACGTAGTACATGATGGTGTAGTAGTGTGTAGCACTCCCCGCCAATACAAAGAGATGCCAGATACCATGGAAGTGTAGTTTGTGGTCCAGGGCAAAAAAGATGATCCCGAATGTATAAAACAGGCCACCCCCTAATAACCAAAGAAATCCAGACAGTGATAGTGCCTGCACCAGAGGCTGTATGGCGACGATTGCAACCCAACCCATCAATACGTAAATAACAAGCTGTGGGATACGTCGCTTACTCGATGAGAATGTATCGATAAGGGTACCGAACACTGCCAGCCCCCACACCACGCCAAAGATTGACCAACCCAAGACACCGCGCAGGCTCACCAATACGAAGGGTGTGTAAGACCCTGCTATCAAAAGATAGATCCCAATGTAATCCAGCTTCTGAAAGATCACCTTCGCGCGGCCACGCAGACTATGGTACAGGGTGGAGAAGAGATAGAGGAGGAACAGGCTGGCACCATAGATACTGAAACTGACGATACGCCAGACGTCGCCATTCATCGATGCATATACGACCAGGATCACCAGACCTGCCAAGGCCACTACCGCGCCCAATAAATGGGTCAGGCTGTTCAGTCGTTCACCGGGATACATTGATACTCACTTGCTTGCCAGGGTCAATCGAGTTATTTATAAGCGCAATCTTCGGCGATCTTGCGTCACAAAGACAGTGTCACAAGTGCTGGATGTAAATTATTTTTGCGTGTCTCTCGCGGGGCCTTAACTGTGCTCAATCGCGGCCTGAAATGCCGACAGCATCTGCCGCAGGGACTGGGCGATCTCCAGATGTTCCACCAAGCCGTCTTCGTCCAGGCGGGAACCGAGGATGGGTAGTGTAATGAATGCCGCCTCAATCAGCCGCGCCGACATGACGGTGAGGGTTTCCTTGAGTGCCGCTTGGGCATGCACGGCTCGGGGTGAGGCATTGAGCAGCGCCACCGGCTTATACACAAAGGCCTCGCAGCCTACCATCCAATCTAGGCCGTTCTTGATTGGGCCAGTGACGCCATGCGCGTATTCCGGGCTGGCGATCACCACACCGTCGGCGGCGATCAATTTTTCTCGCAACCGGCTCACGACGGGGATATTGGTATTCTCAAGGTCCGGATTAAACAACGGTAGACTACCCAGCTCTGTGTAGAGCTCGACCGAGATCGTCGCCGGCGCCAAGCGTGCGAGCGCACGCAGGAGCGCCGAGTTGTTGGAGGTGGTACGCAGGCTGCCGGAGATGGCGAGGAGTTTCATCGTATGGTTTTAGCAGATTTTAAGGTACAGTGACATCCTGCGGCCCAATCCAAAACAGCGGGTTGTGGGCGATCTCCCACAGGTGACCGTCCGGGTCCTTAAAATAACCGCTGTAGCCACCCCAAAAAACCTTCTGCGGTTTCTTCACGAGCGTTGCACCAGCGGCCATCGCCTGCTCCATTACTGCATCTACCTCGGTCTCGGAGTGAAGATTGTGTGCAAGTGAAAACGAGCGGAAGCCCTCACCCTCGGCCGAAATATGCGCATCTTCTGCCAATGCCTCACGCCCATACAGGCCGAGCCAGGTCCCATCGAGAGTGAAGAAGGCCACCTCGGGTGGTGACTCCATGCGCGGAAACCTCAATCCCTGCTCGTAAAATTTCACAGATGTAGCCAGGTCACTTACACCCAGGGTAATCATACTAATGCGTGGTTTCATTGTTCAGTCCCTGCATGCTGATTATATAATTATTTTGGTGCGACTATGGATCCGTGCACGGTGATGAGCCTCATTCCAAGTATGACTGGCACAGCAGCAGCGAGGCAGTCGAGTGTCTCTTGGTGTAAAGATAACGTGACCTCGATGTCTCTGATGAAGGTATAAATAACGATACTCAACGCGGTAGACATACCGTCAAGACGTGATACCACCACAGTAATTTCATCGAAAAATCACAATCAATGCATCAATTTACTTTGGTGCATTCTCATTACGCATTCGCTCGTACTCGTTATAGCTTGGGTAGTTTGGACATTCTATCTTCGGGTCATTGAGACACTTCTGCCGATCGTATTGTTTCATCATTTCATACCCGGTGCGCTTCGCCGTCTCTGTACTGCAAGCGCAGAAGAAGATACTGCTGACGAGTAGAAGGAGAGTAACATCTTTCATCGTGTCTACCATCGTTCGAAGTCACCTGGCCGCGCTTAATCAGTCCCCGCTGCTACTTTCCAACTATAGCGAGCGAGACCCTGTTTACTTGACCCGCGATGTCCCGATACCGCGGGGGTCGCTGGCTGCCGAAACGTTGTTGTTGGCCTTATCCCACAGCACAACCTGCATGTTGCCATAACCACCTTCTATCAACCTGAGGTTGTAACCCATCGCCTCCAGTTGTGTACCCTGATCATCACTGATGGCACCGGCCTCGTATTGAATCGTGTCGGGTAGATATTGGTGGTGATAACGCGGTTGACTCACAATTGTCTCGGCGTTCTGATTTTCGGTAACAGCAAGAATACCTTGCAGTACCATGGTGATTATACGACTACCGCCGGGTGTGCCGAGGATGGCAACACGCTGTGGTCCTTCCACAAACGTAGGGCTCATACTGGAGAGCATACGCTTACCCGGGTCAATCGCATTGGCCTCGGCTCCCACGAGCCCGTAGACATTGGGGACATCCGGTTTTGCGGAAAAATCATCCATCTCGTCATTAAGCAACACCCCTGTCCCCGGTGGGACAAAACCGGAGCCAAAGGGATAATTCACACTCAAGGTGGCCGCGACACGGTTACCCTCTTTATCAAGAATTGAAAAGTGCGTGGTGTGATTACCACTTGGTGCAGGTGCGACCGCATTGAGAAACTCACTCGGCGTAGCCTTGTCGGGCTCGATAGATTGCGCAAGCTCTTTGGCATAGGCCATGCTCGTGAGGTGCTTTAATGGTATTGCGACAAAGTCAGGATCACCAAGATATTCGGCACGGTCACGATAGGCGCGGCGTATGGACTCCACCACATAGTGTATGCGATGCAGGGAATCCGCCTGTGTGTAGGGGAGCTGACTCAGGGTGTTGAGGCTCTCTGTCAGTACCACACCACCGGAAGAAGGGGGTGATGCCGAGGTGATGGTGTACCCCGCATAGCTAAAACGCGTGGGTGTGCGTTCTTTGATCTGATACGTCTGCAAATCTTTTTCTGACCAGATTCCACCGGCGGCATTGATACCTGCGATCAATTTTTTCGCCACCTCGCCGCTATAAAATCCTGTACGCCCCTTCAGCGCGAACTGCTCAAGGGTGTGAGCCAGATCGGGTTGTTTGATGATATATCCAACCGGAGGGACGTCGTTCCGATACAAGAAAATCGCTGCTGCAGCAGGCGATTTGCGCAATACCTCAAGCCGAAATTTTGCCACTTGTCGATAGTGTTCCGTTACGGCAAAACCCTCATGCGCCGCACGAATGGCCGGTGCCAGTGTCACCTTTAGCGGCAACCTTCCATACTGCGCGGCAATATGAACCAGCGCCGCCGCCTCACCGGGGATACCGGCGGCGAGCGGCCCATCGACTGAGAGGCCTTCGATCACCTCGCCTTTTGTATCTTGATACATTGTGCGATGCGCCTTAAGTGGTGCACGCTCACGCCCATCGATCATGATGTCGCGTTTGTCGAGCTCGCGGTGTAATAGCCAGAAACCACCGCCACCCATACCTGAACTATAGGGCTCGACCACCGCCAGGGTGGCGCTGACCGCCACAGCGGCATCAAAGGCATTGCCACCGTGTTCAAGGATGTTGATGCCTGCTGCTGTCGCAGTGGAATGGGCACTGGCGACCGCCATCGCCGATGGCGTCTGTGCATGGGCAATCGTGGAGGAGAGAGCGAGTGTAATTAGCAATGATAGATAGCGCATGTCGAGTCCGTTGGTTGTCTCACATGAGTTGAGGGCTTGTGCGGCCATAACTTTTCGCTGAGCGATGAGCACAGACTAAGACACTTGAGTATAACCAGACAACAGTATTTCTACATTTTCGCAAACCCAGGGCATCGTGATATTTTGCCTCCTCATTCTCTGCCCCCTCTGTGGCCCCAGGTATTTGGTTGGAATAAAAAAGCCCCTTACGGGGCTTATGATGGGGGTTGTGATTCATTCAGGCGACTTGCTTGCCGGTAAGTTTGGTGTATTTCAACTTGAGCTGGTCGTTATTCTCTTTATTGTCGGGGTCATTGATGATGCAGTCGACCGGGCAGACCTCGATACACTGAGGCTCAGTAAAGTGACCGACACACTCGGTACACAGATTGGGATTGATCTCGTAGATTTCATCACCCTGCGCAATGGCGTTGTTCGGGCACTCCGGCTCGCACACGTCGCAGTTGATGCATTCATCAGTAATTAGCAGGGACATAACGGCTCCGACAGAAACAGCTACACCGGTATCGGCCCGGTGAGGCGCGGATTTTAGCGGAATCTTGCCTTTAATGCAGCCACAACCTTGGCATGGACAAAGGGTGATACGTCGCCATTGAGCTTGGCAATTTCCCGCACCAGGCTGGAGGATATATAGGAATATTGCTCGGCGGGAGTCAGGAACATGGTCTCGATCTCGGCGTCGAGATGGCGATTCATACTGGCGAGCTGAAATTCATATTCAAAGTCAGACACCGCACGCAGACCACGCAGGATGACTGTTGCCTGCTTCTCGCGCATAAAATCCACCAACAGGCTATCGAAGCCGCAGACCACGACATTCTTGTGTCCGGTCAGGATATCCTGCGCCAGACTGATCCGCTCCTCCATGGAAAACACCGCCTGCTTGCCACTGTACTTCGCCACCGCCACGATGACCTCATCAAAGATACGCGCAGCGCGATGGACAAGATCGGTGTGGCCATTGGTAATGGGGTCAAACGTACCCGGATAGATGGCGCGGATATGCATACGGCTTCTCGTCCTACGGACCCTTCAGGGGTGAGTGTTTATCGGTGATTCCCGCCCAGACGGGAGCCCATGCGCCAAATTTACTGGATTCCCGCCTGGGCGGGAATGATGAAACATGAATTAATCGATACGACCGTGGAATAAGTCTTAAGCGACACGGCGTATCGCCAGCC
>JAHEDA010000164.1 GCA_024641445.1 Gammaproteobacteria bacterium | reverse complement strand
CGCTGGCGATAATCAATACCTCCTCCAGACAGCCAAAGTCGTGTCCGGCAATAATCATGCGACCGATGCGCGGGTCCACCGGCAGGCGGGCAATCTGTCGCCCCTTGGGGGTGACCTGATTGTTGTGCATTGCTTGTAGCTCTTCCAGCAGGCGATAACCGTCGTTGATGAGGCGACGGTCGGGTGGATCGATAAAGGGGAAGTCATCGACCGAGCCAAGGCGCAGACTTGCCATTTGTAGAATAACACTGGCAAGATTGGTGCGTAGTAACTCGGGCTCAGTAAACTCGGGACGGTTATTGAAATCGGCCTCGTCATAGAGGCGGATACAAATGCCTTCACTAACACGACCACAGCGACCTTTACGCTGATTGGCGCTGGCCTGCGAGATTTTTTCAATGGGCAGGCGTTGCACCTTGGTGCGATAACTGTAGCGACTGATGCGGGCAAGGCCGGTATCCACCACATAGCGGATACCAGGCACCGTAAGCGAGGTCTCTGCCACATTGGTGGCGAGGACGATGCGTCGGACCTGATGTGATTGAAAGATTCGCTGTTGTTCACTCGCACTCAGGCGTGCAAACAACGGCAAGATCTCGGTCTGTGGCGGGTGGTGTTTGCGCAGGGCCTCTGCACACTCACGAATCTCGCGTTCCCCGCTGAAAAATACCAACACATCACCGGGGCCCTCGCGGTGTAATTCATCCACGGCATGCAAAACGCCGGCGGTGATATCCTGTTTTTCTCCCTCATCGTTCTCATCAAACAAGGGGCGGTAACGTACCTCGACCGGGTAGGTGCGTCCCGAGACATTGATGATGGGGGCATCGCCAAAGTGCCGCGAAAACCGCTCAGGGTCGATGGTGGCCGAGGTGATGATCACATTGAGGTCGGGGCGTTTGGGTAAGAGGCGATGCAGATAGCCCAATAGAAAATCGATATTGAGACTGCGCTCGTGGGCCTCGTCGATAATGAGGGTGTCGTACTGATCCAGAAAACGGTCCTGCTGGGCCTCGGCAAGCAGGATACCGTCGGTCATGAGTTTGATATAACTCTGCTCACTGACATGGTCGCGAAAACGGATCTTGTAGCCGACCTGCTGACCGAGTTCGGTCTTGAGTTCATCGGCGATGCGTTGCGCCACGCTGCGGGCGGCGAGGCGGCGCGGCTGGGTGTGGCCGATGTAGCCGTAGACGCCACGCCCGAGCGCGAGACAAATCTTGGGGAGTTGGGTGGTCTTGCCGGAGCCGGTCTCGCCACACAGGATGATGACCTGATGCGCCTGGATTGCCGCCGCGATCTCCTCGTGTTTTTGCGAGACGGGTAACTCGGCAGGGTAGTCCGCTCGTGGGAGTTGTTGCAGACGCTGTTGGGCCCGCAGTTGTGAGGCCTCGATATCTCGCAGCAGACTACCCAGTTTTTCAGCATCGGGCTCGGGTGCGCTGGCCTGTTGCAGGCGCCGGTGCAGGGCAAAGCGGTCGCGTAGCATGCAGCTCGCAATGGCGAGGTGGAGTTGTTTTGGGTCGGCCGACATGACTGTGTGTGAGAATCATTAAATGTCGCCCGCAGTTCGGGGCAGGGAGCGCATTATATAGGAATGCAAGCGAGAGGTTGGACTGGAAAAGAAAACCCCTCCGCCCCGCGAGTGCAGGACAGAGGGGCGACGAGGTGCGTTTAACCGAGCGATTAGTTGGTGTAGGTCGGCATGAAGCCGCCGTAGAGCCACATGAGTACAGTGACGGCGAGCATACCCACGAGGGTCACGAGGCCGACGGTGAGGATGCCGCTGGCAAACAGGAAGCCCTGCTCCTTGCTTATCTTCATCACGATGGGAAGACCCATATATAAAAGGTAGACGGTATAGCTCAGGGCCGCGAGCCCCACCAGCATGTCGAGCCATAGTACCGGGTAGAGGGCGATGAGGCCCGAGATAAAGAGAGGTGTAGCGGTATAGGCCGCGACGACGACGCATTTTTCCAGCGGTGCCTTGGCGTCGAAGGTCTGGCCCATCCAATGGATGGCCTTACCCATGATAAAGATCGCAATGAGGAGGGCCGCATAGAAAGAGATACCCAGCATCAGGCCGCTGTCTGCCGTGAGCTTAACGGTAGCACCCGCACCAAACTTCCAACCGATGTGGGTGGCGCCGATGTAGGCACAGATGGGTGGTATTGCCGCCAGCAGGATGACATGGTTGAGATAACACGAACCGACCGTGCACTTTTCGTCACGAATATTTGCCCACTCTTTTTCAGGTTGGGTGAGTATTCCGAGCACATGCTTTAGTATCATTATTGTCCCCCTATTTACATGGTTGATTGGGTCTTGTAACTGGTCGATGATGCGTAACCGTTTTCTTTAGTTCCTTCCAATGGCGAAGAATAATTTATTGATGTCCGATTCACTTCTTATACTCAAGACCGGCAGTAAGCTGCCCGCCCTGTCACACATACCCGGCGACTTCGAAGACTGGATCGCGCAGGGCCTGCGGCCTTTCGAACGTACCTGCTCCACCCTCGACGCAATCAATTCTGAACTCCCCAGCCTCGACGGGCTTGTCGGGATTGTCATAACGGGTTCCGGCGCTATGGTCACCGATAGCTTGCCGTGGGTCGAACACGCTGCGACGTGGTTGCGCGATGCTGTGTCACAACAAATCCCTACGCTCGGGATCTGCTTTGGTCACCAACTTCTTGCCTACGCCCTTGGCGGTGAGGTGGACTGGAATCCAAAGGGGGTCGAGGTAGGGACCGTGAACATCCATCTCACCCCCGCCGCGCAACAAGACCCCCTGTTCCAGACGACCCCCGGCCACTTTGCAGCTAACGCCAGCCACCGCCAATCGGTGATCACCCTGCCAGCGGGAGCCACTCAGTTGGCACTTAGCGACATGGACAGGCATCATGCCTTTCGCTTCGGCCTAAACACCTGGGGCGTGCAATTTCACCCCGAGTTCGACGTCGATATCACGGCAGCATATATCCAGTTTTACCATGACGCACTGGCATCATCGGGGCGCGATTCGAGCCTCCTTGCCAAGCAGCTGACCCCCACCCCGGTGAGTCACACGCTCTTACACCGCTTTGCCACGATCTGCCTTGGCAACGCGGTGTAATCACGTTACTCAGCAATCGCGAGTTCTGCGGCCTCGGCCTCGTCGTGAGTGTTCTCAGTGTGCAGGGCAAGGTCGATGCCGGGTAACATCCAGCGGTATTCGGGTAATTGCCTCAGATAGGCTAGGTCTTCACGTAATTGTTCTAGTTGTGCTTGCCACATGCTCGACTCCTGGCAGGGGTGAATTCAGGCTCATGCTAGAGAGTTGCGGATCATTGTGACATTGACCCAGATCAAGTCTAGACGTGGTGAGTACACCTTCAATATTATGAATTGCTTATGCACACATTGACGGGCCGCGTGAGCGGGAGGGTGAATCAGGTGATATATACCGTCGGTCACGGTGATCGCACACTGGATAGCATGCTGACTCTGATACGGCAGCATGAGATCAAGACGCTGGTGGACGTGCGGGCACAACCTCACTCAACACGCTTTCCCTATTTTTCGCAGGCACCCTTGCGCGAGGCGCTGGAAGACCATGGCATTGTTTATCATTGGGCCGGCCGACAGTTAGGGGGGCAAGTGCAGGCACAGCCAAACTGCGTACACACCGCGCTTGCGGAGGGCCTGCGTGGTTTTGCTGAGTATATGCAGACAGAACCCTTTGCTCGGGCCGTGCAGCAACTGCTCAATTTAGCCACGCGTGATCGCCTCTGTATCCTCTGTGCCGAACACCTACCCGAACACTGCCACCGCAGCCTGATCAGTGACTATCTAATCTTGCAGGGTGTAGAGGTCTTGCACATCGTGAGTGAGCAGAGAGCGCAAGCACATCAACTAAACCCGCTCGCACGGCGTGAGTCGCAGGCGCTGATCTATGACCGAGGGGTGAACACATCATTGGAATTTTAGGACAAGGGTTTAACGTGGGTCTTGAACAACTAATGAATAGTGCTCGACCACAGGGAATGGCTCGTAGAAATGGTGCAAGAGCTTTCGCCATGCCTCATATTCTGCCGAACCGCGAAAGCCCTCTGTGTGGTCCTTGAGCGTCTCCCAGTTGACCAGCAAGATATAGCGATTGGGCTTTTCCAGGCATCGCTGTAATTGATGCGAGAGATAACCTTTCATTCCAGAGATAGTTTTTTGTGCCTTCACGAAGGCCGTCTCAAATTCGGTCTCTTGTCCCTGTTTTACATCAAGGATGGCAACCTCTAATATCATCTTGAGCCTTCGTATGGAGTCAACATCGAGTTGTGGTGATGTGTCTTACCGCAGCAGATTACCTAGCGCGACCCCAATATCGGTCCCGAAGGCATAACCCAGGGTGCCACACAAGATTCCCGATACGATCAGTGGGTCCCAGCGTCGTGCCGAGGCCATGGCCGCTGCGGTGGCGGGGCCGCCCACCGCGGCATTGGAGGCGATGACGATCTCAGGTAGGGTCAGTTTCAAAAAGCGTCCGGCAATTAACAATACCAGCAGATGTACCAACAGGATCATCCCAGCAAAGACAAACAGTAGGGCGCCTGACTTCGCCATGATGGCGATGTTGGCGCTGACGCCGATGGTGGCGAAAAAGACGTACATCATCAGGATACCGAGGTCACGTGCGCCATCAAGGTGTTGCATGGCCTTCGGTAGCAGGGTGGCGAGCAGAATCGTCATTAGGGTGATGACCAGCAGCGAGGTCCCTTGCAGGGTGGTGAACTTCTCGCTGTAATTTCCCAGTGCGGTAATGCCGATGCTCAAGGTAACCGCAGTGGCAAGCGTCGGCAGACGAACGCGCTCACCGCCACTACTCTCGCGCGAGACAATTACCGTGGTGGAGCCCCAGGGTTGCAGCGGTCGGTCATGGAAACGATTGCGCAGGCGGCGCATGGCGGGGAGGGAAAACAATACCAGAAAGTACAGCAAGATAATCAGGTGGTGTGCCGCCAGGCCCGATTCCAACAGCCCCTGATCACTGAGTTGGAGTAACGTTGCGCTAGGGTGGTAGTTGGTCATGCCGCCGATGTAGGTCGCTGCAAACATGGCAGCAACCTGCCAGCCGTGCTCACCCAACGGTAATAGAAAGTAGCCCGATAACACACCTATTAGGGCACCGACCACGCCGAGGGAAAATGCGGCGAGGGTTGGGATGGTCTCTTTAAGTATGCCGCGAATATTGGCCTGGAATAGCAGTAGGGGGATCGCAATTGGTACTACATAGGTCCACACCATGTGATAGACCGGTGCATCAATCGGCATGATCTTGAGATTCGAGAGGACGAAGCCAGCCAGTAGCGTCATGACCGCGCCGGATAACTGTGCCCCCAGTCGCAGGCGTTCACTCCAGAGCCCGAGGGTGGCGATGCCTAACAACAGGGTCCACAGTCCCCAGTTTTGTTCGGCATGTATGAAGGTATCCATCGCAACAGTGTAGGCATGACGCTACAAGTTCGGCCAGTGCTGCGCGAAGTATTTTTTAGCGATAAGTCAGTCCGGCCAGGACAATACGGTAGTTGATTGGTCCTTGATTCCCTTGTCCCTGCGGGGGTGAATATCTTTTTATGTGCTGTGAACTGGTGGTGCCCTGGCTTGTCAGAGCGTAAGATTGCTGTTTATAGTGCAGCTACCTTCAGTTATTAGTCGTGAGTATTCTATGCTGCGTTCACTAGCCAAACAGGCCTTACCCTCGCGTGCGGATGCCCTCCCA
>JAHEDA010000163.1 GCA_024641445.1 Gammaproteobacteria bacterium | reverse complement strand
GTCAGCGCCTGCTGGGAATCGTCACGGCTACATCAACAGGACGAGATAAACTCAGCGTAGGCGGAAAGAGTCAGCCCAAGCCGGAGTGGGACTTCGTAAGTAGTCTTTCACAATTTTATCGTTATCAGGTAACCACCCTCGACGGTGTAGGCACCAGTAATAGTGACAATTCCCTCGATAGCGATATCAACTCAAATGGGCGCTATCGCGGTATCGATTATGATATGCGCTATCAGATGGATGCCAGCTATCACGCGCCCTTCATAGGTGCCACCAAGCCAACCGATCTGCGACTCACCACTGCGTATTTTGAGCTTTCCGCCAAGGGTGAAGGCGTCTCCTTGCGCGCGGGTCGACAAACCTATAACAGCGACGGTGTGTTGGGTCGATTTGATGGGGTGATCATGGGCTATCGTTATCTGCCACAGTGGAAGCTGAATGTCCTCTATGGCTATCCCGTGGACCTGACGGTATCCAATCAACCCAGCTCGGTACGCAATTTTCAGGGACTCAGCCTAAACATTGGTACCTTGGCGCAACACTGGAACCTGAACGTGTACGGCATCCAGCAAATGAATGAGGGTCTCATTGATCGCACCGCCATCGGTGGTGAGGCCAAGTACGTGGCAGATACCTATTCGACCCTGACACTTCTGGATTACGATGTTGAATACAGTGAACTGAATACTCTGCTATTCGTCGGTAACTGGCGTCTGAAAAATCAGGGGACCTTCAGTCTGACGATGGACTATCGAAATAGCCCGCCCCTGACAACCAGCAATGCCCTCATCGGTCAGACGGTCACCAGCCTCACGCAACTCTTACAAACGTATAGTCAGGACCAGGTCCGTCAACTCGCCCGCGACCGTACAGCACGCTATTCATCAGTAACGATTTCGCTCGACCAACCCTTGAATCCAACCTTCCAGTTCAATGCCGATGCGACCTTGTCCAATCTGTCCGCGATGCCCGCATCGGGGGGGGTCACCGCCACACCCGATACCGGCAATGAACTGTATGCCTCAACCCAGCTGACCGCCGACAATTTATTCAAGCGCAACGAGATCACGATTGCCGGATTACGTTATGCCAGCACCGGTACCGCCACTACCAATACGGCAACACTGAGCACCCGGTTTCCCTTCAAGAATAAGTGGCGCGCCAGCCCGCAGCTGCGCATCGACCAACAGGCCCGTAACGACAACACCAATATTACCCTGCAAAAGCTGGTACTCAAGCTGGATTACCGCCGTAGCCGCAACTGGCAGTGGCAGTTTGAACTTGGGAATGAGGCAACGGAGACTCGTGGCAGTGTCAGCACTACGCATGACACAAATAACTATATATATGGCGGCTATATCTTCGACTTCTAAATAAAAAGGCATCCACATGCTCAAGCGTAGAGTGTGGTTATCGCAGAAAAATACCTCCAGGAACACGCACGCAGATCAGACCGCGAGTTGAAGCGGCCAGGACATATCCGCAAACTTAACCATTACTTCGATTATTTATCCAGCAGGTGCGCGACATTTGCGTGTCCTGCCGCCAAGGCCAGTGCCTTGGCATTTTTTTTATCTTTATTGCGTAGCCCCAGGTCTGCACCAGACTGCAAGAGCTTGGTGACAACACTTTCATAACCCCGCTTGGCAGCCAGCATCAAGGCCGTATTGCCGAATTGATTTTTCTCATCGATCGAGGCGCGGTGCCGGAGTAACAAATCCACTGCGGCGAGATGCCCACCCTCGGCGGCAAGCATTAGTGCCGTATTGCCGTTTTGGCCACGCTCATTCACATCGACACCTCGCTTGGTGAGGATGGCCTCGATCACATCCGGCTGACCTTGTGATGCGCCCAGGATAAAAACGCTATTACCCGCAGTATCTCGCTCGCGCAGGTCTGCCCCCGCATCGATCAATCGCATCGCGCAGGCGGTATGACTGCCCATGATGGCAAGCAAGAGCGCCGAACGCCCCTGCCTATCGCGTTGATTTACGTCGGGCCCATAGGCAAGCAGTGCAGACACCACCTTGGTACGACCTGCACGACTAGCGTGCATTAATGCGGAGAGTCCCGCGCGATCCTGTTGCGCCAGACTTTTCCGGGAAGGGGCAAGCAGTGCTATCGCCTCACTTTGACCAGCGATGGCGGACCACATCAAGGCCGTTTCACCCTCTCGGTTAGCCGCATCGACATCACTCTCCGCCGACAGCAATGATTTGATACACGCAATACAGCCGACCCTTGCCGCCCACATGAGCGGCGTGGTGCCATCGGCCTGCGTCACACCCGGCTTGGCCCCCTTCTGTATGAGCAGCGTCAGGATATCACCCTGACCATATTGCGCCGCCTTGCTCAGTGCGGAATGTCCGTCACTAAATACGGAGTTGGTGCTAACACCCTCCGCGATCAGTGTCTTCACCACGGCAAGCTGCCCGCGTGTAATGGCCTCCTGTAACAGGGCGGCGCGCGAGCCTGCGTCTTTACCTTGCTGCACCAGCGCTCGCACCTCTTGCTGACTCACCGTACCGCGCCCGGCCAGCAGGGCATCGGTGTCACGCGGCCTGACCGCCCCCGCCGCCTGTAGTGCCTGTACGATCCCGACCTGCTTGCCTAACTGCGCATAGCCATAGGCACTCACACCCTTTTTGTCAGTCGCGTTCAGGTCGGCGTTGGCCACAATGAGTTTGGTAACGACATCACCATGACCATTTCGCGCCGCCTCCATCAGGGCACTGCGGCCATTCCCATCTTTCTTGTCGACCTCTACCTTCGCGCTCAATAACAATGCAACAATCGAGACATAGCCGTTGCGACTCGCAATCAAAAGTGCCGTATTACCTGAGCTATCTGCCAGATTTCCATTCGCATGTTGTTGAAGCATGAGTTGCACTATCTTTGTCTGCTCATTCTCAGTCGCCTCTATCAATGCCGTGCGCCCCTGCTCATCGCGATAATCCGGGCTGACACCTTGTTTCAACAGGTTTCTCACCGTGTCCACTTCACCACGACGACTCGCCGGGAGGAGTGAGGGTGCCAGGTCCTGTGGAGAGAGGTGACTTAACAAGGCGGGATTATTCACTCCGAATCGCTCCAGCGCCTGTTTGGCCTGGGCGTGCCCCTGCGCCGCCGCCTGTTGCAACCATCGCATACCTAATGCCTGATTTGCGGCCACGCCCTGCCCTTTGAGACAACTCATACCCCAAAGGTATTGCGCCTTGTCATTGCCCTTTTTGGCTGACTCTTGCAACCACCTCGCAGCGACCCGTTCGCTCTTTGTCACCCCCTGGCCATTGCGATACAACATCGCAAGTTCATATTGCGCCTCGGCGTCGCCATGCTCGGCCAGTCCTTTAAGGATTCGGTATGCCTCAGTAAAGTGCTTGGTGCGGATCGCGATACGTACATCCATGTGAGGGTCTGCCTGCGCCACCTGCATCGGGAAATAACAGGCTATTAGGCAGACCAGTATCCGTATGTTCTGATTTCGCATTGTTTATGCTGTACCAAACTTGGTATCCACCTGGATACCGATCTGTTTTAGAAAGGGCGTGGGCAGAATGCCCCCGGCGCAGACGATCACGCCATTGTTCTTATACTCCTTAATACTGCCCTCGTACTCAATAATCACCCTGTCTTCCGCAATACTCTTTACATTGGATGACAACATAACCTTTATGCGACCCTTTTGTTCGGCCACCTGCAGACGCTGGCGGTTCTTGTCCTTCACACGCGAAAAGGCCTCACTTCGATAGGAGAGTATCACCCGGGTATTCGATTCATCGGCGATGCTCAGGGCGGCCTCCAGGGCACTATCACCACCCCCCACCACCAAGACGTGTTGGCCACGATACTGCTCCGCATCGATTAGGCTGTAGACCACCTTTGGCAGGTCTTCGCCCGGCACCCCGAGTTTACGCGGGGTACCGCGTCGGCCAATCGCAAGCAGGATCGCACGGCTCTTATAGACCCCCTTGGAAGTCGTCACCACAAAGCCATCACCCTCCGGCGTAATGGTGTCCATCTTCTCCTGGTACTTGATCTTCACTCCTGTCTGTCGCTCGATACCACGCCAGAGATCCAACAGCGCCTCCTTGCTCGTCTCACCCAGCTTGACCTTACCCACCAGAGACAATTTCACGGGCGTTGTCATCACAACCTTGCCTCGCGGGTACTTGAATACCGCGCCACCCAGGGAGTCTTGTTCCAGGGTAACAAAACGTAGCTTCTTCTCCATCGCCGTGAGTGAGGCGGAAAAACCCGCCGGGCCGGCGCCAACGATCACTACGTCAAGGCGATCACCTTTACCGATCCCCTTTAACTTGGCGATATTTTCCATGGCCTGACGGCCTTGCTCGGTGGCGTTGCGAATTAGACCCATGCCACCGAGTTCACCCGCGATAAAGATACCGGGGATGTTGGTCTCAAAGGTCTCACTGACAAGCGGGATATCAACACCTCGTGTCTCGCTGCCAAACACCAGACTGATGGCATGGAATGGGCAGGCCACGCGACAGGCGCCATGGCCAATACAGTGGGCAGGATTGATCAGTGCGGCGCGTCCATGGATGAGCCCGAGCACATCACCCTCGGGACAGGCACTGACACAGGCACCACACCCCAGGCACTTTTTTGCATCAATGATAGGGTGAAGCGAGGCAGGCTCCATCAGCCCCGCCGCCTGATTGGCCTTGAGGACCTTGACGCTACGCCGGTGTTTACGCTGACGACGCCACTGCACCAGCAGGATTAACACTACCGGCAGGCCGTACACAAGCCAAAGCATTACATCACCCTTCATTACACACCATCCTTGCCAAACGTATCGCGGGATTCCCGCACCACCATTCTATGTAATGGCGGCACAGCTCAGCGGGGTTATAACGAGGTGAGTCTATGACAAAGTGGTTTTTTTAACGAAATTGCGTGTTGCTTCACACTGCACTGACTGCGAATAGGCAGCCAGAGCAGGAAAAGACCTGGTTAGATCCACATTGTTTCTTATTTTATCGCCGCACGCTGGCGCGCCAGACACGCGTCACGACCCCGAGGAAACGACTGATATCCAGGGGCTTGGTCAGATACTCGGTAAATCCGGCCGCTCGACCACGTTCGATATCGCGCGGCATCGCATTCGCCGTAATGGCTACGACGGGGATATGCTGCAAGGCAGCATCGGCCTGAATAAGTTGCAAGACCTGATAGCCATCCATACCCGGCATATTGATATCGAGCAGGATCAGATTGGGCACATGCGCCTTGGCCAATTCAAACCCCAACTCGGGGATATGCGCCGTTAACAGGTGCAGGTCCTTACGCCGCCCAAGTATCTGCGCCACCAGGCGCAGGTTGGCGGGATTGTCCTCGATATAGAGTACGGTGTCTTGCGCCTGCAACAGTTGTCCATCTTCACCTGGTTCTGTACTGGCCTTTGACTCTGTTGATTCGACATGCTGAGTAACCGAGGCTTGAGGCAATTCTAACCAGAAGGTACTACCCACACCCACCTCGCTCTGCACGCCGAGGCTACCCCCCATGACTTCAATGATACGGCGGGTAATGGTCAAACCAATTCCTGTGCCTTCAATAGCGCTCTGTTCGGCACCAAGACGATTGAAGGGTTGAGATATATCTTTTAATCGATCTGCAACAATACCCAAACCGGTATCATCACCCGCACCGGCATTGACGTAGTCATTGCCGCCCAGGGCATAGATGGTGTCGTCGCCCGAGCCGGGGTCAAGTGCGGGGTCTTCATTGAATCCGGGATAGAACTGATCATCGCCCTCGGTTCCGGT
>JAHEDA010000162.1 GCA_024641445.1 Gammaproteobacteria bacterium | reverse complement strand
GGCTGTGAAGTCCATATTGGCAAGGACCTCTGGCATATGCGATCGCTGGTCTTCACCAACAAGCCCGATTTCATGATCGGCAACTCCTACGGTAAGTTCATCCAACGTGACACCCTCACCAAGGGTAAGGAGCATGAGGTTCCGCTTGTTCGTATCGGCTTCCCCATCTTCGACCGTCATCACCTGCATCGTGATACGACCCTGGGCTACGAGGGCGCAATGCATGTCCTTAAGACTCTGGTCAATGCGATTCTTGACCGTCTTGATGAGGATACTCGCGGCATGGGTACAACAGACTATAACTACGACTTAATTCGTTAAGGTCTGGCTGGGGTAGGCGTCCGCCTACCCCACACTCATGTGTGAGGTAAAAGACGTGCCAAAAGTCATGTTACGGAAGGACAACGAAACCGGGTTAATGACCCTCTACGTTGCCAAAAAGGACCTCGAAGAAACGGTTGTTTCAGTAGAGCATCCTGGTCCCGGCAAGTGGGGTGGTGAATTTACCCTGGCAGATGGTTCCCGCTATTTCGTTGATCCAATGGATGAGATGCCTTCGCTTCCGATTACGGTTCGAGCGAAGCGTGTAGACGAGTAAGAGGAGTAGATAGCAATGGCAATGTATATTGTGGAAGCAGAATGCATTTCCTGTGGTGATTGTGAGCCGATCTGTCCGACCACTTCGATTTATGAAGACAAGATCGTGTTCAAGATTACCAAGGAGACCTGTACCGAGTGCGAAGGGGATTTTGATGAACCCCAATGTGTATCGGTCTGTCCCGTCGACAAGTGCATACTGCCGTTATCGGCTTGATCGAAATAAAAGGGGTGTGGAGATGAGTGGAACAGCAACAATCTCACGCGACTTGGCCCTGCGTTTGGGCCTGGCTGCTCGCGTTCTACCTGGGGTCGGACTTCCGCGATTATTGGAGGTCCTGCGCGAAAAGTTGGGGACACCCCTTATTATCGAAAATTTGTTAAAGATTACGGTAACCGACCTCAAGACCGGGCTGGGTAGCCTGGATGGTGAGGAAGACGCCGAGGAAATGAATATCAGCATGGAGCAGTTTAAACTGGCTGTGCGCTATCTATGGGGTGAAGAATCGGTTGAGCCCGATCTGCCCGCCATACAGGCCTATGCCGATGGGGACATGCCGGGTTCTATCCGTATTGCGCTCGCCTCGAATACGGCAGATAACCTGGATGGTCACTTTGGTTCCTGCCCTCGCTTTCTGGTGTATCAGATATCTCCCTCAGAGTTGCGTCTGATAGCGATCCGTTCAACGGTCGGCGCTGATGACTCCGACGATAGAAATGCCTTCCGTGCCAATCTCATCGCGGACTGTCACGTGATGTATGTGCAGTCCATCGGTGGACCGGCCGCAGCCAAGGTCGTGCGCGCGGGTATCTATCCGCTGAAACAACCCGAGGGTGGCAAGGCCGAAGAGATTTTACGCGGGATGCAGGAAGTAATGGCTGGGTCACCGCCACCTTGGTTGGCCAAGATTTTGGGTGTTCCGGCCGAACAGCGTACTAAATACTCTGCCGAGGCCAGCGCATGATCAATGTAGAGACGACGGTTCGTATCGCTGAGCTGATTGAAGGCCAGTTGCCGCTTGGTGAGGAGGTCATCACGGGTTTACGGAGTGCCTTCCCGGAAATGCATTTTACCTATTGTCTCGACGATGACATCGTGACGGGTAAGCCAGTCTTGGAGCGTGAGGCCTTCAATGTCTATCTTATCGATGGGCGTGAACACTGCCTGTGTCTGACCAATGATCATGATGTCGCAACCGGCCTGGTCGTGGCTGAAAAATATGATGAAGAATAAATTCTTTTCTGATTGATAAGTGAATGAGGCATCGGTGGCGGAGATCAGCATAAGCGACCTGGATCTAACGCCAACGGCTGATTGCGCTGTCTGTCCGTATTATCCTGAACTACCCAGGAATGGAAACTGTATACCGGGCGATGCCTGTGTACGTGTGGAGAGTGGGCGTCAGATAGATCGTTTCTTTCGCAAAAACCCCGGTCTTGCCGATCACTATCTGAAGAATCCATTTTGGGAACGTCGTGCTATTGCCGTCCGCTATGCCACTCAGAACCGCCTCGAAGATCTTATTGAGGATAAAGATGAGGTCGTGCGCCGCGCCGTCGCCTATCGCCTCCCAATCAATCAATTACATCGACTCATTAAAGATGAAGACCGCGAGGTGCGCATTACGGTGGCGGACCGGATTGCCGTGACGGAGCTGGAGGCCATGGTCGAGGATGAAGACTACCTGGTTCGCTGCTATGTGGCGAGGAGGATATCACCTGGTCGCTTATTTCGCCTGATCAATGATATCGACCCACAAGTGCGGAAAGAGGTGGTGCAACGTATTAGCATAAATAGTCTTGGCTTGATGGTTCACGACAATGATGCCGAGGTGCGCAAGGTCGTCGCAGAGCGTATTGCCCCTGAGCAGGCAATTACCTTTGTGCGGGATAAGGATTGGCGCGTCCGATTCACCGCAGCCAGCCGTGTACCGCTAGAGATACTACACGAGTTTAGCGGCGACTTTGATTCCGAAGTTCAGTCGGTCGTGCAAGAACGGTTGGGTTGTAGGGCCTAAGTTCATTACGTTGAAACAATTACATGAGTTCATCTCCTCAAGAACTGTTCCGGAATGACCTACGCCGTAAACACCTTCTGCCTCCGAGAGGGGGCCAGGGAATTTATTACTGTAACTTAGAAACACCCCTTACAGTCTGATCTGCCAGCCAAAATCTTCATCCTTGGTGCAGGTGAATTCCTCAATGTCGCCCCAGGATATTTCAATCTTGTCGATCTCGTCCTCGGCCTTGACCCCGGAGGCCTCGATCAGTTTTTTCAATTCTCCCCAGGTAAATTTTCGCTCGGCGGGGGAGGCGCAGGGATGTTTTGTGCTCATGACGTGCTCCATATAGTTCGCCGAGAATGGTCGTGCAGCATTCATGCCACGGTGCCTGGCCACAAAATTACCGTAGAAAACCGGCAGTTGTGGGCCTTGGTATCGAGCTTGCCGTGTCTTCTTTACGACAAGCATCGCAGCCTACCTGAGATTGTCGTATTTGCGACATGCCGTTTCATCAATAAAACATTACACAACAATGACATAACCGCTGGCACAGGCGTTGCAGTGGCTTATCTACAAGACCATTGCATCACGGCGGAGGGTCCATGAAGGCCAAAGATATTGCACAACTGCTGGATGAACCGGCGTGTACACACAACAAGAAGTCCAAATCCGGTTGTGCCAAGCCCAAGCCGGGCGCTACGGCGGGTGGTTGTGCCTTCGACGGCGCCCAGATCGCACTCCTGCCCATTGCCGACGTCGCTCATATCGTCCACGGCCCCATCGCCTGTGCGGGTAGCTCATGGGATAACCGTGGTACCCGTTCTTCCGGGCCAGGCCTGTATCGCATTGGCATGACCACAGACCTCACTGAACAGGATGTGGTGATGGGGCGTGGTGAGAAGAGATTATTTCACGCCATCAAACAGGCGATCGAGGAATATCAACCCCCTGCGGTATTTGTCTATAACACCTGTGTACCTGCACTCGTCGGCGATGACTTCGAGGCCGTCTGTCGTGCGGCAGAGGAACGTTGGAATATCCCCGTGGTGCCCGTCGATGCCGCGGGTTTTTATGGCACCAAGAATTTGGGAAATCGTATTGCCGGTGAGGCGATGGTGAAGTATGTGGTGGGTAAGCGTGAGCCTGATCCGCTACCTGCCGCCGCTGCCGCACTCCCATTCAAGACGCACGACATCAACCTCGTTGGTGAGTACAACATTGCGGGTGAGTTCTGGCATGTGTTGCCCTTGTTTGATGAATTAGGTATTCGGGTCTTGTGCACACTCTCGGGCGATGCCCGTTTCCGCGAGGTGCAGACCATGCATCGGGCCGAGGTGAACATGATGGTGTGTTCCAAGGCGCTGATCAACGTCGCGAGAAAGTTGCAAGAGTCTTACAACATCCCATGGTTCGAGGGTAGCTTTTACGGGATCACCGACACCTCGCAGGCCCTGCGTGATGTTGCACGTATCATCGACGACCCGGACCTTACGGCACGCACTGAAGCCTTAATAGCACGTGAAGAGGCGCGAATTCGCAGTGAGCTTGCGCCCTGGCGTGAGCGGCTGATGGGTAAGCGTGTGTTGTTGTATACCGGTGGCGTCAAGTCCTGGTCCGTCATCTCGGCCTTGCAAGACCTGGGTATGGTGGTCGTCGCGACGGGTACGAACAAATCAACCGAGGAAGACAAGGAGCGTATTCGAGAATTGATGGGCGAGAACACCAAGATGGTCGAGGATGGTAGCCCTCGTGCGCTCATTGGAATTGTGCATGAGTATAAGGCCGATATCCTCATCGCCGGTGGTCGTAACATGTATACCGCCCTCAAGGCCAAGATCCCCTTTCTTGATATCAATCAGGAGCGTGAATTTGGTTATGCCGGTTATCAGGGTATGTTGGAACTTGTGCGTCAGCTTGCACTCACCATGGAGAGTCCGGTGTGGCAACAGGTGCGTCAGCCTGCACCGTGGGAGACCGCATCGGTGGGTGAGCCTTTAAGCAGCAAAGAAAGCATGGCGGGATAATCATGGCCGAGATAATCAAACGTAATAAAGCCCTCTCGGTCAATCCGCTAAAGGCCAGTGCGACGGTTGGCGCTTCGCTGGCATTTCTGGGGATCAATCGATCGATCCCTATGATGCACGGCTCGCAGGGATGTACGGCCTTTGGCAAGGTGTTTTTTGTCCGCCACTTTCGTGAACCGATCCCGCTACAGACGACGGCGATGGATCAGGTGAGTAGTGTTATGGGCGCCGATGACAATATCGTACAAGGCTTGAAGGCGCTTTGTGAAAAATCCAAACCCGCACTGATAGGGTTGCCCTCCACCGGCCTGGCCGAGACCCAGGGCTGTGACCTGAGCGGGGCGGTGCGGAAATTTCGTGAAACCTGCCCGGAATATAACGACGTCAAAGTTATCCCGGTGAACACTCCCGATTTTACTGGTTGTCTGGAGTCGGGCTATGCGGCGGCGGTTTACGCCATGATCGACAAGCTCGTACCAACACCGGAAGCCGGCAAGACCAGGCCCGGACAACGCCCGCGCCAGGTCAATGTTCTGCTGAATGCCGCCATGACACCGGGTGACCTGGAGGTGTTGCATGACATTATCGCTGCCTTTGGTCTGCGCCCGGTGATGTTGCCAGACCTGTCGGATTCCTTGGATGGTCATTTGACCGAGGATGAGTTCAGTCCAGTAACCATTGGCGGTATGCCCGTGATTGAATTCAATACCCTGGGTGACAGCATTGCCACCCTGGTCATCGGTCCATCGCTTTATAAGTCGGGTGCGCTGCTACAAGAGCGTACCGGTGTACCTGCTTATAACTTTGATCACCTGATGGGTCTTGAGGCGATGGACGCGTTTGTCATGCGTCTACATGAACTGAGTGGTAGCCCCGTACCTGCATCGTTAACGCGGCAGCGCGCACAATTACAGGATGCCATGCTGGATACCCATTTCATGCTAGGACAGGCACGCTTTGCCATTGCCGCAGACAGTGACCTCTTGTTGGCGATGAGCGATTTTGTTACTCGCATGGGTGCCGAGGTGGTGGCGGCAGTCACGCCCGCCAAGAGTGATTGCCTAGATCGCATCCCCTGTATCGACGTCAAGATCGGTGATCTGGAAGATCTGGAAAAGACCGCGCGTGAACGTAAGGCAGAGATTGTGTTATCAAATTCACATGCGGTGGAAACGGCCCAGC
>JAHEDA010000161.1 GCA_024641445.1 Gammaproteobacteria bacterium | reverse complement strand
CTCGGTACAGAAGATATGCGCATCGTCCTGGGTAAAGGCACGCACCCGCATCAGGCCATGTAGAGTCCCCGAGGCCTCGTTGCGATGGCAGGAGCCGAACTCGGCCATGCGCAGGGGTAGGTCACGGTAGCTCTTGAGGCCCTGGTTGTAGATCTGTATGTGGCAGGGACAATTCATGGGCTTCACCGCGTACTCACGGTTTTCCGAGTGGGTGGTGAACATGCCGTCGCGGAACTTAGCCCAGTGACCGGACTTCTCCCACAGACTGCGGTCGGCAAGGTTAGGGGTATGCACTTCAGTATAACCGTGGCGGCGGATCTTCTTGCGCACGTAGTGTTCGATCTCCTTGTAGACGATCCAACCCTTGTCGTGCCAGAACACCATGCCCGGAGCCTCTTCCTGGGTATGAAACAAGTCCATAGCGCGACCTAACTTGCGATGGTCACGCTTCTCTGCCTCTTCCAATCGGTGTAGATAGTCTTTGAGGTCTTTTTTGTTTGACCAAGCGGTACCATAGACACGCTGTAACATCTCGTTCTTGCTATCGCCACGCCAATAGGCACCCGCCAGCTTCATCAATTTGAAGGCCTTGAGCTTGCCGGTGGAAGGTACATGTGGGCCACGGCAGAGGTCGATAAAGTCGCCCTGCTTATAGAGTGAAAGAGTCTCACCCTTCGGAATAGAGCTGATGATCTCGGCCTTGTAGGCCTCACCCATATCTTTGAAGAACTTCACCGCCTCGTCGCGACTCAGTACACTACGAGAGATTGGGAGGTCCTGCTTTGCCAACTCCTCCATCCGATTTTCGATCTTCTGCAGATCCTCTTCGGAGAAACCGGGCTTATAGGCGAAATCGTAATAGAACCCATCCTCAATAACAGGACCGATAGTCACCTGGGCTCCGGGGTAGAGTTGCTTGACCGCTTGTGCCAATAAATGCGCGGTAGAGTGACGTACGATCTCCAGCCCCTCCTCATCCTTTTCGGTGATGATGGCGAGATTGACGTCGCGGTCGATAAGATAGGAAGTATCTACCTGTGTGCCATCGACCTTGCCCGCCAGGGCGGCCTTGGCCAGGCCCGCACCGATATCGGCGGCAACCTCGGCAACAGTCAGTGGATTGGAATACTCGCGTTTGCTGCCATCGGGCAGAGTAATGCTAGGCATGATGTGATCCTTTTGCAGTGGCGACCGCTACGATGGGCCGCATGTTGTTCAGGCATCGACCGCTACCAAGGGCCGATGTCATATGAAAATGCTGGCCGCTACGAGGGGTCAGCACGGGTTTGTCCTGAAATTATAATCTGGAGACGTTACGTTTAAAAGGGATTGGATCTAATCCTGGTACAAATGATCATTCACAATGCGTAACAGATACTGACCATAGGAATTCTTCTTCATCGGGGTGGCCAATTTGACCAAGGCCTCCCCCGAGATATAACCGAGGCGGTAGGCGATCTCCTCCGGACAGGATATCTGCAGGCCCTGGCGGCGTTCGATTGTTTCGATGTACATCGAGGCCTCAATGAGGGACTCGTGTGTCCCGGTATCCAGCCAGGCGGTGCCACGCCCGAGATTGGTCACGTAGAGTTCACCCAGCTCAAGATAGCGACCTACCACGTCCGTAATCTCCAGTTCGCCGCGGGCCGAGGGACGAATCGACTTGGCAATTTCAATCACTCGGTTATCGACAAAATAGAGTCCGGTCACCGCATAGCGTGATCTTGGTTTGGCCGGTTTTTCCTCGATACTGAGCGCCCTACCCTGCTTATCAAACTCGACCACACCAAATCGCTCCGGGTCGCTAACCGGATATGAAAAGACCGTTGCACCGGTCACACGTTGACTCGCTTGTTTCAGGTGCTGACTGAAATCGTGACCGTAGAAGATATTGTCACCCAGGACCAGGGCGCAATCATCAGCGCCTATGAATGATTCGCCAATGATAAAGGCCTGTGCCAATCCATCCGGCGAGGGCTGTTCGGCATAGGAGATAGTTAACCCCCACTGAGAGCCATCTTTTAAGAGCTGCTCGAAGCGAGGCAGGTCTTGCGGAGTGCTGATAATCAAAATATCGCGAATCCCGGCCAGCATCAGCGTGCTGAGGGGATAGTAGATCATGGGCTTGTTGTAGACCGGCAATAATTGTTTGGAGACAACCTGCGTCACCGGATATAACCGCGAACCTGCACCACCTGCCAGTACAATACCTTTACGCTTCACAAAGCCTCCACCTTATCCAATTGCCTACCGATAAGCTCAATATCATAAAGAGCGATATTCTCCGGTATTCACCAATTCAATCCAGTCCGCGTTTTCCAGATACCACGCAATGGTCTTCTGCAGGCCCGTCTGAAAGGTTTCTTTCGGCGACCAGCCCAACTCAGTTTGGAGCTTCGAAATATCCATGGCATAACGAAAGTCATGTCCGGGCCGATCGGTAACGTAGGTGATCTGCTTTTGATATTTTTCGCCATCCGCACGTGGTCTTATCTGGTCAAGACTGTCGCAAAGCATATTCACCACATCGATGTTCTTCAATTCGTTCACGCCACCGATGTTATAGGTCTCACCAACTTTACCCCTAGCAAGAACGACTCGGATGGCATCGTTGTGATCTGAGACATATAACCAATCGCGGACATTCTTACCGTTACCATATACCGGCAAAGGCATCCCTCGGATCGCATTCAGGACCATCAAGGGGATCAATTTTTCCGGAAACTGCCGCGGTCCGTAATTATTTGAACAATTGGTTGTGAGCACCGGCAGTCCATAGGTGTGATGATAGGCTCGTACCAAATGGTCGGCAGCGGCCTTGCTGGCCGAGTACGGACTATTGGGTAGATATTGATGCTGTTCGGTAAAGGCCGGGGCATTATCTGTCAGTGATCCAAACACCTCGTCGGTCGAGACCTGCAAGAAACGAAAGGCTGTCTTTTCATTGTCAGGGAGCTCTCGCCAGTGCTCCAGTGCTGCCTCCAGCAGGCGGAAAGTACCGATGACATTGGTTTGAATAAAGACCTCGGGGCCATGGATCGAGCGATCGACATGGGACTCCGCGGCAAAATGGATCACCGCACGCGGCTGATGTTCACGGAAAATGCTGCGCACCAACTCGATATCAGCAATATCGCCACGAATCAATTGATGCCGTGAATCCTGCGCTAGTTCAGACAGATTGGAGAGATTGCCCGCATAGGTCAGGTTATCGAGATTGATAACGGCCTCATCGGCCTGTTTGAGCCAGTCGAGGACAAAATTGGAGCCGATAAAACCAGCGCCGCCGGTTACAAGGATCGTCATGTCAAAATCATATCCAAAATGAAAGTATGCAGTGTAAGAACTATACCGTTTAATTACCAAATAAAAAAAGGCGCCTGCGGCGCCTTTTCTCATACGAAATTTGGTAGTCGCGATTGGACTCGAACCAACGACCCCTACCATGTCAAGGTAGTGCTCTAACCAACTGAGCTACGCGACTGTAACTCCCCGAGTGCCAGGCCATGCCCGCTCACCCAAAGACAGGTCGGCGATTATACCGAAATTTATCCACGATGCCAGTCACATCAGCCCCCCGTCGCATGCTTCAGCATGGCAAGCCCGTGCTCACGTAGGCGCTTGATTTCGTCACGCACCCGGGCCGCATCCTCAAATTCCAGGTCTTGTGCGTGTTGGTACATCGTTTGTTCCAGTTTTTTGATACGCTTAGCCAGCAGTTCAGGGGTTATCCCGGCGTATTCCTCCACCTCTTCGGCCACGCGGGCGAAGTCTCGCGCAGAACCGGTGGTCGCGGCATAGGCCCCCTCCATGATATCCGCTACCGCCTTGATGATACTGCGCGGTGTAATGCCATGCTCCGTGTTATAGGCCACCTGTTTCTGGCGGCGGCGTTCCGTCTCCTCCATGGCGCGCTGCATGGAGCCCGTGACCTTATCCGCATACAGAATGGCACGTCCATGTAAGTGACGTGCGGCGCGCCCCATCGTCTGGATCAGTGCCCTATCAGAACGCAGGAAGCCCTCCTTATCCGCATCGAGGATGGCCACCAGCGAGACCTCCGGAATGTCCAGGCCTTCACGCAACAGATTAATACCCACCAATACATCAAACTTCCCCAGCCGCAGGTCCCGAATAATCTCGATACGTTCGACGGTCTCGATGTCAGAGTGCATATATCGGACACGTACATCGTGATCACCGAGATAGTCGGTCAGGTCTTCGGCCATGCGCTTGGTCAGGGTCGTCACCAGTACACGCTCCTGCCTGGAGGCGCGCTTACGGATCTCCGATAACACGTCATCCACCTGATGGGTGGCGGGTCGCACCTCGACCTCGGGGTCGACCAGACCAGTGGGGCGCACCACCTGTTCCACGATAGCATCAGAGTGTTGTCTTTCATAATCTGCGGGGGTAGCCGAAACATAGATTGCCTGCGGCGCAAGGCGCTCAAACTCCTCGAATTTCAGAGGACGGTTATCCATGGCCGAAGGTAAGCGAAATCCGTATTCGACCAGATTCTCCTTGCGCGCGCGGTCGCCGCGATACATGCCCCCGAGTTGCGGGATGGTGACATGCGACTCATCCACAAAAAGCAGGGCATCTTCGGGAAGATAATCCATAAGGGTGGGCGGTGGTTCGCCCGCCTGCCGCCCGGAGAGATAGCGGGAATAGTTCTCAATCCCCGAGCAATACCCCAGCTCCACCATCATCTCCAGGTCAAAACGTGTGCGTTGCTCCAGCCGCTGTGCCTCTACCAATTTGTTGTTGGCATAGAGGTATTCCAGGCGCTCACGCAGTTCAGCCTTGATTTGTTCGATGGCATTGAGGATCACCTCGCGCGGGGTGACGTAGTGGGTCTTTGGATAGATAGTCAGGCGGGGTACGCGCTTCAAGACCTCACCGGTGAGTGGGTCGAAGTAACTCAGATTATCCACCTCTTCATCAAACAACTCGATACGCACGGCATCGCGGTCCGAGTCCGCCGGATAGATATCGATAATGTCGCCCCTGACGCGAAAGGTGCCTCGTCGTAGTTCCACATCGTTGCGCATGTATTGCAGCTCGGCCAGGCGCCGCAGGATATCGCGTTGATTGATGCGGTCACCCCGCACCACATGCAACAACATCCCCATATAGGACTTGGGGTCGCCTAAGCCATAAATGGCTGAGACGGTGGCAACGATAATAGTATCGCGGCGTTCGAGGATGGCCTTGGTAGCGGAAAGACGCATCTGTTCAATGTGTTCATTGATGGAGGCGTCCTTCTCGATGAAGGTATCGGTGGAAGGGACGTAGGCCTCGGGCTGGTAGTAGTCGTAGTATGAGACGAAATACTCAACCGAGTTACGTGGAAAGAATTCCTTCATCTCACCATAGAGCTGTGCCGCCAGGGTCTTGTTATGCGCGAGGATCAGGGCGGGTCGCTGCACCTGCTGAATCACATTGGCCATGGTAAAGGTCTTGCCCGAACCGGTGACGCCGAGCAGGGTTTGCCCGACCACACCTGCGCGGATACCCTCCACGAGTTGACGGATCGCCTCGGGCTGATCGCCGGCGGGTTCATAGGGAGATTGAAGCTGAAAATCTGGGGTCACGGCTTTCTGAACGGTATGGGTTTCAGATATATTACACCCCTTTGTGTCCATGGCCGAAATCAATAAGGATCCCTGCTTGAATATCCGACTTTCAGACCGCGTCAACCGCATCAAACCCTCGCCCACCCTCGCGGTGACCGCGAGGGTGGGCGAGGGTTTGATGCGGAGTCTCCGCCGCGCGCTGGGCGTTGCGCCTCGGCAGAAGGACCCCATCCTGCCGAAGGACCTCCGGGCAATGGTCGAGGGCCGCCCT